>NZ_RZSA01000250.1:0-7340 GCF_003998075.1 Mesorhizobium sp. M2A.F.Ca.ET.037.01.1.1
GCGATGCATCGCTGACCGCGACCGGAATCTGGCGCGGCGAGACCGTGCAGCTCGATTTCTCCTCGGCGAAACCGCTGGTGCTGTTTGCCGGAGGCGCGGCGCCCGTCACCCTCTCCTTCAAGGCGGCACCAGCGACATTCTCCTTCGACGGAACGGCCTCGATGTCGGACAATGCCTATCTGGACGGACAGGCCAAGTTCGCAGCCCCGTCGCTGCGGCGCGTGCTGGAGTGGTCGCAGGCCGGCCTCGCGCCGGGCGCCGCGATCGGGGCGGTCTCGGTCGCCAGCAAGGTGAACGCCTCGGCGGGGCGCGCGAAATTCGAGAACACGACCGTCACGCTGAACAACAATCCGGGCATGGGAGCGCTGGATTTCTCCTTCGCGGAAGGGCGCCCGGTGATCGCCGGCACGCTCGCCTTCGATACGCTGGATCTAAGATCTTTCCTGTCGGCCTTCACGCCCGTCGCGCCCACCAGCGAGGCCGGCCCAGGCGACATCGACACCAGCTTCGCCGACCGTATCAACCTCGACCTCAGGCTGTCGGCGGCGCATGCCATGGCGGGACCGGTGCAGCTCGCCGACGTCGCGGCGACCGCGCAGGTCAAGAACGGTCTTGCCGTCTTCGACATATCCGACGCGTCGGCCTTCAACGGCACCATCCAGAGCAGCCTGCGCTTCGACCGTAAGCCTGAGGGCACGCAGGTGGAGCTGCGGCTCCTGGCGTCGGATGTGGATACGGGAGCCTTTGCCACCGCGGCGGGAATGACGCGGCTGGTGCCGGCCGGCACCGGCACGGTGTCGGTCATCCTCAAGGGACCGGGCAAGGCGTGGAATTCGATTTTTGAGAATGCCGACGGATCGTTCTCCGCGACGTTCGGGCCGGGCACGCTCAACGGGCTCGACCTGCCGGCCTTCCTCAAGCGCAACCAGCAAGGCGGCTTCTTCGCGCTTGACGACGTCGCCAATGGTTCCCTGCCGATCGATGGCGCCGAAATCAAGGCAAGCATCTCGAAGGGCGTGGCGCGCCTCGACAAGGCCGAGATCAATGCGCAGAAATACAAAATCTGGCTGTCGGGCATCGCCTCCTACGCCGGACGTGGGCTGGCGCTCTCGGGCGGCGTGATGCCCAGCGGACAGCCCGCACAGCAGCCCCAGCAGGCCAACGGCCAGGCGGCCAATCCGCCTCCCGCTCAGCCGAACCAGTCGCTGTTCTTCGTCGGCGGCAACTGGAGCGCGCCGTTCATCTCGCCGATCGCTCCCGGCGTTTCAGGCCAGTAAGGCGGGGCGCAAAGCGTCCCCGTACCCACTGCTCAACCGCGTTGCGCGGCCTGCTCGTCGAGCTGGCGTTGGATCTCGCGACGCTTGTTGGCGATCGAGGCGATGATGACGCCGACAGCCACGACCGCGATCAGGATGGTGCAGGCGGCGTTGATTTCCGGCGTCACGCCGAGACGCACCTGGCTGTAGATCTTCATCGGCAGCGTGGTGGCGCCCGGGCCCGAGGAGAAGCTCGCGATGACCAGATCGTCGAGCGAGAGCGTGAAAGCCAGCATCCAGCCGGAGATGATCGCCGGCAGGATGACCGGCAAGGTGATCTGGAAGAAGGTCTTCACCGGTGGCGCGCCGAGATCCATCGCCGCCTCCTCGAGCGAGCGATCGAACGAGACCAGCCGCGACTGCACGACGACGGCGACGAAGCACATGGTGAAGGTGATGTGCGCGAGCGTCACCGTGAAGAAGCCGCGGTCCAGCCCGACGGCGACGAAGAGCAAGAGCAGCGAGAGGCCCGTGATGACCTCCGGCATGACCAGCGGCGCGAAGACCATGCCCGAAAACAGCACCCGCCCCCGGAAGCGCGTGTAGCGCGTCAGCGTGATGGCGGCGAGCGTGCCGAGCACGGTCGCCACCGTCGCCGAGATGACGCCCACGCGCGCCGTCACCCAGGTGGCGTCCATCAGGCCCTGATTGTGGAATAGCGACACGTACCACTTGGTCGAGAAGCCGCCCCAGACGGTGACGAGCTTCGATTCGTTGAAGGAAAAGACGATCAGAAGCACGATCGGCAGATAGAGGAAGGCAAAGCCCAGCACGATCGAGGTGATGTTGAAGCGGCTCCAGGTCGAGTTCATCTGCCCTGCTCCTGTGCCTTTGCTTGCGCCTGCTGGAAGAACATGATCGGGATGATCAGGACCAGGAGCAGGATGACGGCCACCGCCGAGGAGACCGGCCAGTCGCGGTTGGAGAAGAATTCGTTCCAGAGCGTCTTGCCGATCATCAGCGTCTGCGAGCCGCCGAGAAGGTCGGGGATGACGAACTCGCCGACGGCCGGGATGAACACCAGCAGGCAGCCGGCGACTACGCCGGGCAGCGACAGCGGGAAGGTGATCTTCCAGAAGGCGCCGATCGGCGGGCAGCCGAGATCCTCCGCGGCCTCGACCAGCGAATAGTCCATCTTTTCAAGCGACGAATAGAGCGGCAGCACCATGAAGGGCAGGTAGGAATAGACGATGCCGATGAAGATCGCCGTGTAGGTGTTCAGGATCACCAGCGGCTGGCTGATGATGTGCAGCGACATCAGCAACTGATTGAGCAACCCTTCGGGCTTGAGGATGCCGATCCAGGCATAGACGCGGATCAGGAACGATGTCCAGAAGGGCAGGATCACCAGCATCAGCAGGGTCGGACGGATCGTCGCCGGCGCACGCGCCATGCCATAGGCGATCGGATAGCCGACGATCAGGGTGAGTATCGTCGAGATCCCCGCGATGACCAGGCTCGTCACATAGGCGTTGAAATAGAGCGCATCCTGGGTGAGCCAGGTGTAGTTATCGAAGTTGAGCTCGCGGAAGCCGGCGAGGAATCCCGAGATGCCGTCGCTGAAGTTGAGCACCGGCGTATAGGGCGGCATAGAGATCGCCGTCTGCGACAGCGAGATCTTGAAGACGATGATGAAGGGAACGAGGAAGAAGAACAGCAGCCAGAGATAGGGGATGATGATGACGAGGCGGTTGACGAAGCCTTTCGCCAGCCTCGCCGGCAGTGTCGTGGTTTGCGTCAATGGGGCGGCAGTCGCTGCGATATCGGTCATCTCAGCCTCTATCGGGTCAACACGACGCCGGCATCGGGCCGGAAGGAGACCCAGGCGCGGTCATTCCAGGTCAGCGGATCCTCGGTGACGCGCGAGGCGTTCAAGGCGCTTGCCCGCACGATCTGCCCGTCGTCGAGCCTGATGTGAAAGACGGTCATGTCGCCGAGATAGGCGACGTCATAGACCTCGCCTTCCAGCGCATTGACGGCATCGGCGGGCTTTTTCGAGGAGACCTTGATCTTCTCCGGCCGGATCGCGAAGACGATGTCGGAGCCGGCAGCGGCGTTGCCGCCATTGTCGACGACGATCTGGGCGCCGGTCGCGCCGGTGATGCGCGTCGCGTTTGCCGTGTGCTCGGCAACCTTGCCCTCGAACATGTTCACGTTGCCGACGAAATGCGCCACGAAACGCGAGGTCGGCGCCTCGTAGATCTCGGCCGGCGTGGCGACCTGCATGACCTCGCCCTTGTCCATGATGGCGATGCGATCGGCCATGGTCATGGCTTCTTCCTGGTCGTGGGTGACGACGACGAAGGTGAGGCCGAGCTCCTGCTGCAGGTCCATCAGCTCGAATTGCGTTTCCTCGCGCAGCTTCTTGTCCAAAGCGCCGAGAGGTTCGTCGAGCAGCAGAACCTTGGGCCGCTTGGCGACCGAGCGCGCAAGCGCCACGCGCTGGCGCTGACCGCCCGAGAGCTGATGCGGCTTGCGCTTGGCGAACTGCTCGAGCTTGACCAGCTTCAGCATCTCCGCGACGCGTTTTTCAATATCAGGCCCCGGCATACCTTCCTGCTTGAGGCCGAAGGCGATGTTCTTCTCCACCGTCATATGCGGGAACAGCGCGTAGGACTGGAACATCATGTTGACGGGCCGCTTGTAGGGCGGGATGCCGCGCAGGTCCTGCCCGTCCAGCAGGATGCGGCCCGCCGTCGGCTCCTCGAAGCCGGCGAGCATCCTGAGCAGGGTCGACTTGCCGCAACCGGAGGCGCCGAGCAGCGCGAAGAATTCGCGCTCGAAGATGGTCAGCGACAGATTGTTCACGGCGGTGAAGTCACCGAACTTCTTGGTGACCTTGTCGAACTGGATATATGGCTTGGCGTTCGGGTCGTTCCATGGCGCGAAATCCCTGCGGATGCTGCCAAGCGATTTCATGATCCCCACTCCGTTACTTTTTTGATTCCCCAAAAGAAAGCGACCCCGGCAGTTGGCTGCCAGGGTCGTGTCTCAATGCTTACTGACCGGTGACGATCTTGGTCCAGGTGCGCGTGATGACGCGCTGTGTCTTTGGATCATATGGCTTGACGGTATAAAGCTTCTTGGTCGTCTCTTCGTCGGGATAGACCGCTGGATCTTCCAGGATCGCCTTGTCGACGAATTGCTGCGAAGCCTTGTTGCCGTTGGCGTAGAGCACGTAGTTCGACGACTTGGCGATGACTTCGGGGGTCATCATGTAGTTGATGAACTCGAGCGCTTCGGCGACATGCGGCGCGTCCGCCGGGATCGCCATCTGATCGAACCACATCTGGGCGCCTTCCTTCGGCACCGAATAGCCGATCTCGACGCCCTGCTTGGCTTCCTCGGCGCGGTTGCGCGCCTGGAAGACGTCGCCCGACCAGCCGATCGCCAGGCAGATGTCGCCATTGGCCAAGGCGTTAATGTATTCGGACGAATGGAACTTGCGGATATAGGGCCGGACCTTGAGCAACGCGTCCTCGGCCTTGGCAATGTCATCGGGCGAGGTGCTGTTGGGATCAAGGCCGAGATATTTCAGCGCCGCCGGAATGATGTCGGCGGGAGAATCCAGCACATAGACGCCGCAATCCTTCAGCTTGGCCAGCTTGTCCGGATTGAAGAAAACATCCCAGCTGTCGATCTTGTCGGTGCCGAGCGCAGCCGTCACCTTCTTGACGTTATAGCCGAGGCCGACGGTGCCCCACATGTAGTTGACCGAATATTCGTTGCCCGGATCGTATTTGGCGGTGCGCTCGGAGATGACGTCCCACATGTTGGAGATGTTCGGCAGCTTCGACTTGTCGAGCTTCTGGAACACGCCCGCCTGGATCTGGCGCGCCAGGAAGTTCGCGCTCGGCACGACGACGTCGTAGCCGCTGCCGCCGGCCAGCAGCTTCGTTTCGAGGATCTCGTTGGAATCGAAGGTGTCGTAGACGACCTTGATGCCGGTCTTCTTGGTGAAGTCGTCGATGATCGAGCTGTCGATATAGTCCGACCAGTTGTAGACGTTGACAACGCGGTCCTCGGCATGGCCGCCTGCCGTGAAAAGCGTCAGAAATACCGACGTCGCCGAAAGCCAGAGCGCTTTGCGGATCATAATGTTCTCCTTTGGTGAGTGTTCCCTTGCCGGCTCGTCGCGATATGGCGGCGCGGCATTGATTTCAGGCTATTGGGCTTTCCGAAGGGCAACAAGCGCGACCTGTCGGCGCTGCGCCGGGTTGCCGGTCGGTGGTCAAAGACCTCCCGCAGGGCGCCCTTGTAAGGTACCCGGGCGGCGTCAGCGGCGTTCGCCGTGGCGTGGGCAGAGATACGACGATGTGATCCGGCCCTGGTCGGGCCGGCAGAGACACTTGGCAAGATACGCCTGTCTTGTTGTTGCCGTGATCGCAGCCTGCCCGCCCGGCAGCGGGGTTGTCAATGGGGAAGGCTGCCTAAAGCGCGTCGCGCCGAGAGGGGTTCAGGCGACGCGCTTTCGGTCTTTGTTTTGAGTTTTGATGCATGTCGTTCGCCCAAAAACCGCTGCGCACTTTTGGGCGACATGCTGTTGTCTTGATCGCATGTCGTTGTCCCAGGACCGCTGCACACTTCTGGGTGACATGCTGTTGTCTTGATGCATGTCGTTCTCCCAAAACCGCTGCGCACTTTTGGGCGACATGCATTGGTCAATTGGGTGACGGCAGGCCGGTGATGCCGGGGCGCGCCGGCCGCGCCTGACGTTTGAACTCCAGGCCGATATGGACGAGCAGCGCGGTGACCACGATCGCGCCGCCGATGATGGTGCGCACCGACGGCACCTCGGAATGGACGAGCCAGACCCAGATCGGCCCGAGGATCGGCTCGAAAGTGCCGAGCAGCGCCGCGATTGCCGCCGGCACGAGCCGGGCGCCCATGGCAAAAAAGGCGAGGCCGACGCCGAGGTTGACGACGCCGAAGGCGAAGAGGAAGCCCATGTCGCGTGCGGACACCGCAAACTGCGAGGCCTGGGCGGCGGCAAAGATACCGGCAAGCAGCGCGCCGAGACAGGTGGCCGGCACCATGCGCACATGAGCAAAGCGCCGGGTGATCACCGTCGCGAACGAAAACATCACCGCAATCAGCAGCGCCAGGCCGTCGCCGATCGGGGACACGGCCCCGTCGAGGGATTCAGAGACCATGATGGCAACCCCAGCGATGACGGCGGCGATGGCAATCCAGGTGGCTTGGCTCACGCGCTCGCGAAACAGCAGCCAGGCGAGCAAGGCGGCCAGAAGCGGCACGCCGGCTTGCATCAGGAGAATGTTTGCAACCGTCGTATAGGCAAGCGCAACGATAAAGCTGGTCGAGGCCGTGGCAAAGCACAAGGCCACGCCGAGACCAGGCAGGCCCATGTCGCGGAACAATCTCAACGTGCCCCGCCAGCCGTCGCGCCAGACCATGAACGCGACGAGGAAGGCCACCGCCCAGAGCGAGCGCCAGAACACCACGGCCCAGCTGTCGTCGACATGGATGAAACGGGCGATGGTGCCGCCAAAACTCCACATCAGCGCCGAGAGGAAGACCAGCAGCATGCCGATCCGCTCCTCGCGCGGCGAGACGTCTGGTAGGGCGACGCGAGGCGATGCGGTATCGGTCATGGACATGATTGTCAGCGAGTTATGCGCGCTATGGTGCACCAAGGACAACAGGAACTCTGCGTCTCAAACGACAGAACTGTGTCTCAATCGCGTAGCGCAAAGTAGAAAGCCGTGCGTGATCCAGCATTCACTGAAATGTGGGACAACGTCGCAGCGGTTTACTTCGACACAGGTCGAACCTGCGCCCACGCGCAGGTCCGGACGGCGTGTATCATCCCTGAAAATCGAAGGCGCTGAGGCCCGTCACCATCTCGTCAAGGCCGAGCGGGCGCGTCACCGGCGGCTCGGCGCGCGCCAGGCAGCCGGCGCGCTCGCAAAGCCTGCAGGCCGCGCCGACCGGAGCGGCGCAAACCTCCCCGCGCTTGCCGGGGGATCCCGCCGGCAGCGCCCCGCCACACATCATCTCCTCGCG
>NZ_RZSA01000251.1:0-7338 GCF_003998075.1 Mesorhizobium sp. M2A.F.Ca.ET.037.01.1.1
GGCAGGTCAAGCGCGACCGGCCCGATCCCCGACGGCACGACTCTCTCCAGCACCGGCGGCAGCGCCGGCTTGTTCGCACGGTGCATGAGCACTACTTCGTCGATCAGCGAGGAGTTCTCCCAAGGAACCTGCTTGCCTTTGGTGGCTGCGACCACGTCGCGGCGCACCGCGGCCATGACCGCGCGTATCTCCTGGTTCGGCGCCAGCGCGCGGCGCGAAAAAGCGGATGAGAATGGACTGGCGTTGCCCGTCCCGTCATAGGCGATCGCATCGGGACCGGTGGCAAAGGCAATCAGCGCGTTCTGCGAGCTTTTCACCTCGGCAAGACCGGTGCCGCTAGCGGTGATCAGCTGGTCCCGCAGCCAGTAGTCCTTGCGCGGAAACGGATTGTTGCGGCAGGCATCGAGGATGATGATCTGGATTTTCGACTTCGAGCGCAATTGCTCCAGCATGTCATCGAGCTTGATCGCCTGAACCTCGATGTCGGCGGCCTGCTTGAGCGAAGCGTCGACAGGGATCAGGAAATTCACGCCACCGATCTGAAACCCGTGGCCCGAATAATAGACGACAGCGAGATCGGCGCCATCCGCGGCCGCGAGATAGTTGCGGAACTGCTCCTCGAACTGCAGCTTGGTGACGTCCTTGGCGACGAATACATCGAAACCGGCCAGCCGGAACGTCTTCGAGACGTCCTTGGCGTCGGTGTCCGGGTTCTTGAGCGCCGGAATATTGCGGTATTGCGAATTGCCGATCACAAAGGCAACCCTGCGGTCAGCGTGCGCTTCGAACGTCGCGAAGCCCACGAGGATCAAGGCTGCAAGGAAGGCGCAGCATCGCAGCATGGCAAGTCCCCCATCCGCTATGGTCTGTCGGATTCACCAAAGACCAGTTGCGCGCGCGGGTCTGTTAAAGAATTCACAATACGCTGATACAGTAAGAAGGAAAGCTTTTGCCGCAACGGGGATATATTTTTGTTCAATGAATAGAACTCGCCAACAACTTCAAGTTGCTGCTCAGGCGGCCTCCGCCAGAAATTCCGGGTTCTGCTTCACCAGCGCCAGCTTCAGCTTTTCCATGGCACGCGCCTCGATCTGGCGGACACGCTCCTTGGAGATGCCGAGCTGTTCGCCAAGTGATTCAAGCGTGGCGCCGTCATCGCTGAGCCTGCGCTCCTCGATGATGCGAAGCTCGCGGGCGTTGAGCGCGCCAAGCGCGCTTTTCAGCCAGAGGGCGCGGCGCTGGACGTCGATTCTTTCGCCGACGATCTCGTCAGGCAACGGGTCTTCGGAGACCAGGAAATCCATCCGCTCGGCAGCGCCGTTTTCGTCCGCAAGCGGTGCGTTGAGCGAGCTGTCTGGGGAGGACAGGCGTGAATCCATCATCGCCACGTCCGCTTCGGGAACGCCGAGCGCCGCCGAGACCTCGCGGTAGAGCGAGGCATTGGAGAGCGGCTCGGCGCCGTTGGCCAGCCGTGCGCGCAAACGCCTGAGATTGAAGAACAGCGCCTTCTGCGCCGAGCTGGTGCCGCCGCGCACGATCGACCAGTTGCGCAGGATGTAGTCCTGCATCGAGGCGCGGATCCACCAGGTGGCATAAGTCGAGAAGCGCACTTCGCGCGCGGGCTCGAAACGAGCCGCCGCCTCGAGGAGGCCGACATGGCCCTCCTGGATCAGGTCGCCGAGCGGCAGTCCGTAATGGCGGAATTTCGAGGCCATGGAGATGACCAGCCGCATATGGGCGACGGTGATCCGATGCAGCGCGTGCTGGTCGTTCTCTTCCTTCCAGCGGAGCGCAAGGACATGCTCCTCGTCGCGCTCGAGATAGGGAGCCTTCATTGCCGCCCGGACCAGTGTCCGTCCTGCCGCGTCCTCAATCATGCCGGCTCCTGTTGGCGGTCATTACGCTCATGACGGTTGAAAAGACGCCGCCGCGCCCTACAACAGCCATGCAACGTGTCAGGCGCATGGATGGTTCCGCCGCCCGAGGGGGCAAATGTTGCCGGCGGGAACATTCTGTTAGCGGGTCCCGAAATGCCGCTTCGCGGATTATCGGGCGATTTTGAGAATCAGATTTCCGGGAAAGCCGATTTTTGAAATCGGGTTCCTTATTTCGCGACCTTCTATCTGTCAGTTTCCGGCTCTCACAATCGGACCGGCATACCGGTCAAAACGGGATCACAGAAAAATGAAATGGCTTAAATCGCTCCTCATCGTCGGAACGCTGCAGGTTCTGGCGGTCACCGCCGGCCATGCCGGCGCCAATCTCGACCAGATCAAACAGGCCGGCGTGCTCAAGGTCGGCACGGAAGGCACCTATGGGCCCTTCACCTATCATGACGAATCCAACGCGCTGGTCGGCTTCGACGTCGAGATCGCCAAGGCCATCGGCGACAAGCTCGGCGTCAAGGTCGAGTTCCTGGAAGGCAAGTGGGATGGGCTGATCGCCGGCCTCGACGCCAACCGCTACGACGCCGTCATCAACGAGGTCGGCATCACCGACGCGCGCAAGGCCAAGTATGATTTCTCGGATCCCTACATCGCCTCGAAGGCGGTGCTGATCGTGCGCGGCGACAATACCGACATCAAGACCTTCGCCGATCTCAAGGGCAAGAAGTCGGCGCAGTCGCTGACCTCGAATTTCGGCAAGCTTGCCGAGAAGAACGGCGCGGAACTCGTCGGCACCGACGGCTTCGACCAGTCGATCCAGCTTCTGCTCACCGGCCGCGCCGACGCCACCATCAACGACAGCCTGTCCTTCCTGGATTTCAAGAAGCACAAGCCGGACGCCAATGTGAAGATCGCCGCGCAGGAAGAGAATGCCGACTATTCCGGCGTCATCGTGCGCAAGGGCGATCCGGAACTGGTCGCGGCCATCAACAAGGCGCTGGCCGACATCAAGGCCGACGGCACCTACAAGAAGATTGCCGACAAGTATTTCGGCCAGGACGTTTCCCAGTAAGCCGAACAGTCTGTTGCCTGAATTCCGGCGGGCCGTCTTCGACGGCCCGCCGTTTTTAACAGGACACTCATTGGGGCCGTCTTTGACGGCTCGCCGGTTTTTGCATGATAGTCAGTCCACACGGGGCAACGCGCCGCCGTATCTGGAAGGGAGAAGCGCCCCGTGCCGCACTGGCTGCAATTGATGCTGGAATCGCTGCCGACGCTGTTATGGGCGGCGCTGATCTTCACCGTGCCGCTCACTCTTCTGTCCTTCGCGCTCGGGCTCATCGCCGGGCTGGTGACGGCGCTGATCCGGCTGTTCGGCCCGAAGCCGCTGGTCGCGCTGGTGCGCTTCTATGTCTGGATCTTTCGCGGCACGCCACTGCTGGTGCAGCTCTTCCTGATCTTCTATGGCCTGCCGTCGGTCGGCATCCTGCTCGATGCCTTTCCCGCGGCGCTGATCGGCTTCACGCTCAACATCGGCGCCTACACCTCCGAGATCATCCGCGCGGTCATCGGCTCGGTGCCGAAGGGCCAGTGGGAGGCGTCCTATTCGATCGGCATGACCTGGAGCGAGGCGATGCGTCGCACCCATACTTCCACAAGCGGGCCGCGTCGCGGTGCCGCCGCTCTCCAACACCTTCATCTCGCTGGTCAAGGACACCTCGCTGGCGGCCGCCATCACCGTGCCCGAGATGTTCCAGGCCGCGCAGCGCATCGTCGCCACCACCTACGAGCCGCTGATCCTCTATGTCGAGGCGGCGGCGCTCTATCTCGTGCTGAGCTCGGTGCTGTCGGCACTGCAGGCGCGGCTGGAGGTGCGGCTCAACCGCTATGGCGGCTTCCTGGAGGCCAATTCATGATCGGCCTCACGAACATCGAGAAGCGTTTCGGCGACAATCTTGTCCTGAAGGGCGTCACCGTCAGCATCGACGAAGGCAGCGTCACGGCGCTGGTCGGCCCTTCCGGCGGGGGCAAGAGCACGCTTCTGCGCTGCATCAACCTGCTGGAGATCCCGACGTCCGGTTCCTTGCGCATCGGCGAGGAGACGCTTGCGTTCCATCCGGGCGGCAAGGTGCCGGCAAAGGATATCCAGCGCATCCGCCTGCAGACCGGCATGGTGTTCCAGAACTTCCAGCTCTTCCCGCATCGCACGGCCATCGAGAATGTGATGGAAGGGCTGGTGACGGTGCTGAAATGGCCCGAGCCGAGGGCGCGCGAGCGGGCGATGGCGCTGCTCGAAAAGGTCGGGATGGCGCACAAGGCCGATGCCTGGCCGGCGACGCTGTCGGGCGGCCAGCAGCAGCGCGTGGCGATCGCCCGGGCGCTTGCGCCGTCGCCGCGCGTGCTGCTGTGCGACGAGCCGACCTCGGCGCTCGATCCGGAGCTGGCTCAGGAAGTGGTCGACGTGCTCGGGCAACTGGCCCGCGAGGGCACGACCATGGTGATGGCCACGCATGATCTCAGGCTCGCCTCCAAGATCGCTGAGGAGGTCGTCTTCCTCGATGCCGGCGCGATCGTCGAGAAGGGTCCGGCCTCGGTCGTGTTCGACAATCCGGAGCGCGAGCGGACGAAACGCTTCATCGCCTCGCTGCGCCAGGAAGAGGCGCAGAAGGAAGGGGGAGACGCGTAACCTTCGATAGGCCTTTCAGAAACAAAAAACCCGGCACGAGGCCGGGTTCTTCGTAACTTAAAGGGGAAAAGCTCAGGCAGCTTCTTCCTGTTCGGATTCTTCGTTGTCGGCCTTGGCGCCGCGCTTCGGGCCCTTGTTGAGGTTGACCTCGATGAGACGCACCGCCTCGGTCTCCGACATGCGGTTCACCGCGGCGATCTCACGAGCCATGCGGTCGAGCGCGGCTTCATAGAGCTGGCGCTCGGAATAGGACTGCTCCGGCTGGTTGTCGGCACGGTAGAGGTCGCGCACGACTTCCGAGATCGAGATCAGGTCGCCGGAATTGATCTTGGCATCATATTCCTGGGCGCGGCGCGACCACATGGTGCGCTTGATGCGGGCGCGACCCTGCACGACCTTCAGCGCGCGGTCGACATAATCCTCTTCCGACAGCTTGCGCATGCCGATCGAGGTCGCCTTGGCGACCGGCACCTTCAGCCGCATCTTGTCCTTCTGGAAATCGATGACGAACAGTTCCAGCTTGTGACCCGCAACTTCCTGCTCGTCGATCGCCACGATCTGGCCGACGCCGTGCGCCGGATAGACGATGAACTCGCCGGTCTTGAACCCGTGGCGGGCCGCGGTGGACTTCTTCTGCGGGGTGATCGTTGCCATTACGCCCTGAACTCCTTAGTTGTGCCGCCGGCATCATGCCGGCGCGAACCCATGGGCCGACGATAGCCGACCGTTAGCCGCGCAACAGGATGAACCCACCGGAAAAGCAGGGAACCGGCATATCGCATGAATGCGACCGCCTGCCCCAGATCGCTCTGGTCCGGACTTAAAAGCTCACCTTTCAGTGATTTGGGGCGTTAGCGCCATAAATCGACGTCGTGTCACCGGCATGTTTTGCTTATGTAACACAAAAAGTCGGAAGAATCAAGGTTTTGCCGCGTTCGCTAACGCCAAGCGGCAGTGCTGCCTGTCAAGACAGTATCTGTATCGGCCCCGTTACGCGGCGTCATGCCAGCGCTATCGGCCTCTTTCTCAATCACCCTCGCCGGGTTCGGCCGAGAAATATTTCTCGAACTTCCCGGTCTCGCCGTCGAAGGTCTTGGCATCGGCCGGCGGTTCTTTCTTGGCCGTGATGTTGGGCCATTTGTCCGCGTATTCGGCGTTGATCTGCAACCATTTGTCGAGACCGCCCTCAGTGTCCGGCTTGATCGCGTCCGCCGGGCATTCGGGCTCGCACACGCCGCAGTCGATGCACTCGTCGGGATGGATGACGAGCATGTTCTCGCCCTCGTAGAAACAGTCGACCGGACAGACCTCGATGCAGTCCATATATTTGCATTTGATGCAATTGTCGGTCACGACATAGGTCATTGCAGGCTCCGGAACGTCCCATTTTGTTGGGCTTTTTGGCTGAGGTAACGCCTTTGCCCGCCGCATGCAAGGGTAGGGATTGCCGGCGGAGCCGGAGGGCCGGAAAGGAATTCCGGCCGGAAGAGCGGATCGACGTCACCGAGCCTGATTGCCGCGCAGTTTCTCGGAGTTTCTCCGGCCACGCCCCGGGCAGGCTATGTTTCAATCGTCGCCGAGCAGACGGTCGGTCTGCCGGCGCTCGCGTTTGGTCGGGCGGCCGCTGCCGGCCTCGCGCAGCGCCGGAATGGCGTCCGCAACGGCCCCGCCTTTGGGCGTCGGCGTCGGCGACATGTCCTGGTAAAGCAGGCGCGCTTCATCGGCCGGCCCGCGCCGTGTGCCGCAATCCAGCACTTTCCAGACCAGGATACGGCCCTCGAGCGTGATGGTCAGCACGTCGCCGGGCTTCACCAGATCGGAGGCCTGCGCTGCTTTGTCGCGATTGATGCGCACGCGTCCGGCAACGACGACCTTAGCGGCCAGGGACCGCGACTTCACCGCGCGCGAGAAGAACAGCCATTTGTCGATGCGCTGGCGGCCTTCTCCAACCATTGCAACCGACCGAGGTTATTTCTTCAGCTGGTCGCGCAAGGCGGCGAGCTTGGCGAAGGGCGAATCCGGATCGAAGCGCTGCGGGCGTTCCTCGCGCGGCTTGCCCTGGAAGGCCGGCTTGCCGCCCGGAGCGTTGCCTTTGCCTTCCTGCCTGTTGCCCTTCCAGTCAGGCCGGCCCTCCCGACGATCGCCCTGCGGCCGCCCTTCGCGGCGTTCACCGCCCTCGCGGCGGTCGCCTGCATCCGGCCTCGGCTTGAATTTCGACCGGTCGAAGCGCGGCTTGCCGGCGCCGTCGCGCTGGTCGCGGCGGCTTTCATGGGCCGGCCGGTCGCCGGGCTGGCCGCCCGCGGCGCCCGTCTGGCCGTCGCGCGCCGGCTGGTCACCGCGCTGGCGATTGTCGCGACGGTTGTCGTGACGCTGGCGCGGGCGCTGATGGTCGAAACGCGCCTGGCGCCACAGAAGGACAGGCCTCGGTTCTTCAGCTTCAGCTGGTGTTTCGTCGGCCTTGCCTTCCCCCTCGTGGGGAGCGCCGGCCGTACCAGCATCTGCATCGTCGGCGCCATCACCTCCACCCGCGTCGCTTCGCGCCGCGACCTCCCCCATCGAGGGGGAGGTAAAGGCGTCGGCGCCTTCGGCCGACTCGAGCACAGCGGCGGGGGCTTCCACAGTGGGAACCTCTTCCGCGACCTCGGCCGCAACTTCTGACGGCTCTTCAACGGCAGGTTCCGGCGCTGCTTCCGAGCTGGCTTCGGCCGGAGCTTCCGCGACGGCTTCAGTCGGAGCTTCGACGGCTGCCGACCCCGAGCCCTCGGC
>NZ_RZSA01000252.1:0-7335 GCF_003998075.1 Mesorhizobium sp. M2A.F.Ca.ET.037.01.1.1
TCCGTGTCGCGGAGCGGCTCAGCCTGTATGTCTTACATGCCATTGGGGTGTTCGGCCATGAACTTGTCGACATTGTCCTTGGTCACCACCACGCCGGGGATCTCGATGGTCTTCGGCTGCCATGAATCGCCGGCTTTCATGGAGTCGAGAATGGCCTGGAACACTTCCTTGCCCTCCTGATAGGCGGGCTGCCAGACGGTGGCCGTCATGTCGCCTTCCTTGACCAGTTGCAGGGCCTGGGCGCTGCCGTTGATCGACACTGTCGTCACATCGGTGCGCCCGGCCTGGCGCAGCGCCGCCACGGCGCCCTGCATCGGCTCGTCCCAGCACGACCAGATGGCGAGCGGCGTGTCGCCGCCGGCCGGATGCGCGGTCAGCCAGGCCGCGGCCGTGGCGTTGCCGAACTGGACCTGCCCGGGCGCGACCACTTCGCTGTAATCCACCTTGACGCCCGACTTGCCCTTGACTCCTTCGTCGAAGGCCATGCCGCGGTCGATGCAAAGCTTGCCCGGATGGAAGGTCATGGCCAGGACATTGGCCTTATCGCCGGCCTTCTCCAGGAGATACTTGACCGAATCGTCGCCAACCTGCCGGCCGCTGGTCGTCGCCACGATGCCGGGGACGATCTCGCCACCCCAAGTGCCGACAGGGATATGCGCGTCGCGCGCCGCCGCCAGGCCGGAGCCGATCGAGCTGCTGGCGAAGGCCAGCACGAAGATGGCGTCGACATGCTGGGCCGCGAAGCTGTTCATCGCTGCGTTGGCCTGATCGGCGCTCGCCTGGGTGTCGGTCACCTTGACGTCCCAGCCGGCTGCCTTGGCTGCGTCCGTCGCCCCGCCGATGACCGCGATGTTGAGCGCGTCATTGGCGAGCAGCGCGACGATGCCGAGCGTCTTGTGGTCCTGCGCCTGCACAGCAGTTGAAACGATCATCGTTCCAGCGGTCAGTAAGGCAAGCAAAAGCCTTTTCATCTGGGAATCCTCCTCTCCCGTTGGTGCCGGCCCATGGCGGACCGACCGTTCCCTCTCCTCGGACTCCGACCAGGGGCGCCGGGACACCGGCTTCGCCGTGTCCGTCGGGCACCCCTGCCGGCCGCTTGCATGCACCCCTCCGCTGCGGCTCTCACGAGCCAACATGAGACAGAGGCGCCTGCCGCTTGATCTTGGTACCGGTACCATATGGCAGTTTTAGCAGACCGGCAATAGCCGCCGTCAACCCGCCCGAGAAATTCGCCGTTGCGACATCACATGCGATTTGAAATGGACGAGTTCACGTTGCCAAGCTGATTTTTCTTGTTATCGGTATCAGGCTAGGGCTATGGCTGAGGCGGTCTAAGTGGAGAGCGCCGCGAGCGCGTAACAGCTCGAGCGAGATGGGAACAGACATGAAAGTGACCTATGACTTTTCCGGCAAGAACGTCATCCTGATCGGCGGGACGACCGGCATCGGGCGGGCAACGGCGCTGGCCTTCGCCAAGGCCGGAGCCAATCTCTACGTCTCCGGCATCGGCGCGGACTCCGGAGAAAGCCTCAAGACAGAGGTCAAGCCGCTTGGCGTCGAGATCGAATTCGAGGAAGTCGACGTTCGCGACAGCAAGGCGATGGCGGCCCTGCACAAGCATGCCTTCGAGCGGTTCGGGCGCATCGACATCGCCTTCAACAATGCCGGCGTCCCGGGCAAGACCGCGCCAGTGCACGAGCTCGATGACGAAGATTACGACCTGCTGATGGACGTCAATCTGCGCGGCATCTTCAACGGCCTCAGGCATCAGGTCCCGCACATGACCGCCAAGGGCGGCGGCGCGATCGTCAACACCTCGTCGCTGTTCGGCGTCATCGGCTTCGCCACGACCGCGGTCTATTGCGCCAGCAAGTGGGGCGTGATCGGCCTCACCAACTCGGTGGCGTTGGAAGTCGCGCGCAAGAACATCCGCGTCAACGCCATCGCGCCTGGCTCGGTGATGACGCCGCTGCTGCGCGGCATGTTCGGCAGCGAGCAGAGCGCCAAGGACACGGTGCTGCCGATGATCCCGATGGGCCGCATCAGCGACCCGTCCGAAATCGCGCAGCTGGTGCTTTTCCTGTCATCGGACGCCGCATCCTTCATCACCGGGCAGGCCGTGGTGATCGACGGCGGCGGCTTCGTCGCGGGCGCCGACAAGCTCTGACGCTTTCAAGGCTGGGGCACAGCCCCCAGCCTTGTTCCTCTTCATTCAGGCGACGCAGCTCTTCTCGCCCTTGGCGAGGGCGATCTCCACCACTTGGAGACCTTTGTCCGTCAGTCGCGACGGGAATGTCGTGCGTAGCCGGTCTTCATGCACCGGTATCACCCTGCGCACCTCGCCACCGACCGATTTCAGCATCTCGGCGCTGGAGAAGATCAGATTGTGCTGGCTGCCGACGGCAAGCCCGATGGGCACGATCTGCGGCGCTGCCGGATCGAGCCCGGTCAGGTTGTCGTAGGTGTAGATGAGATCGCCGGCGAAGATCCAGCGATCCTCGCCGGCGCTGGTGCCGTCGTTGCGGACAGTCACATACATGCTGCCATAAGTGTGGGTGTCGGCGGCGAGATGGACGTCGATCCCCGGCAGCACGTTCTCCTGGTCGCCATCGATGCAGATCATGCGACCTTCCTTCGCCGCCTCGACCGCTCGCACGATATCGGCCGGATCGCCGCCGCCGACGAGGAACCGGTATTCCGGCCCGAGCGTGAGCGCCCACACCCATTTGTCCAACTCGCTCTTCTGGACGTAGAATTTGGCGTTGGGGAACAGATGCATGGCGCCCATATGGTCGAAATGGGCATGGGTAATGAAGACGCTGGTCACGTCCTCCGGCTTCACGCCGCATTCGGCGAGGACCGCGCGCGGACCGTGATAGTTCGAGACGCCATAGGCGGTGGCCAGTTGCTCGCCGTAAGCGACATGGTCGTAGCCGGTATCGATCAGGATGGTTTCGCCACCGCCCTTCAGCAGCGCGTAGGCATAGGGAAGCTTGCGCGTGCCCTGGTGCTGCGGCCCGTACATCATGACGCTGAAGGGGAACTTCTCCACCGCCGCGTATTCGAGCACCCAGATCGAGTAGTGTGCCATTCAATCCTCCTGATTGATTAGATGCCTTGCCCGGACAGGCCCGGCGCGTGGACGGCGCAACAGGCCTGTCCGAAATCGATGAGCTCGAAGCCGGGCAACAGGCGCGACGTCGCCCGCAGATGGTCGCTCGTCGCGCGAAGTGCGCGTGTCAGCGTGTCGAACCGTCTGTCCGACCTGTCCTGCGCCCCGCGGCACGCCGTCGCCGCGGCGCAGGCTTCCATGAGCGTCTCGGCCGCACCGCGCATGTGATGGTAGTGGTGCGCGGCCGGCTCTGGCGCCTGCAGGCCGCGAACCGCTTCTGCCGCTTGCATGACGGCCTGTCTTGTTCCAGCCAAAGCGCCCTCGGCCAGCGCCGCCTGGCGGCGCGACGTCAGCAGGAACAGCGCGTAGCCGGACAGTTGGGTCATGGTCTGGCTGATCAATTGCTGCGCGTCACGCGCGGAATCGGCATAGCGCAGCAGCGACTGCTCCGTCACGCCGACGCAGGAATACACGCCCATTGCAATCCTCCACGCCGGCATCGCGGCGTCCTCCTCGCTTGGGCATTACCCGATTTTGATATCGGTAACAACAGAATTGCTGCAACCGGCGCCAACGGCTTGTTTGTTCGATAAGGGAATGATTTGATGCGCCCCGGCCGGACCGAGCGTAACCAAGATGCCCAGGCGATCCTCTCAGAACCAAGAAAGACGCAATGGCAGCGCCAGAATGCGCGACGTAGCGGTTCGCGCCGGTGTCTCCACCATGACCGTCTCGCGGGTCCTGAACGAGCCCGGCAAAGTGTCAGAGGAGATGCGCGAGCGTGTGCTGACGGCGGTCCGCGAGATCGGCTATCTGCCGAACCATCTGGCGGGCAGCTTGTCCTCGAATCGCTCAACGACCATCGGGCTGATCGTTCCAAGCATCGACAACTCGATCTACACGCAGACGATCAAGGGCCTGTCAGAGGTCCTGAAGCGCTCTGGTTTCCAGCTGATGATCGCGGAATCGGGCTATGATCCCAATGAGGAAGAGGAGCTCATCACCGTCTTCCTCAGCCACCGGGTCGGCGGGCTCGTCCTGCACAGCACCGAGCATACGCCACAGGCGATCGAGAAGATCCGCAAGTCGGGCATTCCGGTCGTCGAGAACGGCAACATCCCCAAAGAGCCGCTCGACATGGTCGTAAGCTATTCAAATCGCGATGCTTCTTACGCGATGACCATGCATCTGGGCAGGCTCGGCTATCGCAAGATCGCCTTCGCCAGCCTCTATTCCGTGCATAATGACCGCTCGCAGGACCGCCTCAAGGGATACCTGGCGGCGCTCAAGCAATTGGGTCACGAACCTGATCCGCGCATGGTCCTGGAAACGGGACGCGGCCTTGCCGCTGGCGCCGAAGTAGTCGCGCGGGTAATGCAGAGCGTGCCGGAGGTCGACGCGCTTTTCTGCGCCGGCGAAGTCCTGGCCGTCGGCGCGCTGTTCGAGTGCCAGCGACGCGGCTGGTCAGTACCCGGCCGCATCGCGCTCGCCAGTTTCGACGACGTCGACCTGTTGCGGCATGTCAGCCCCTCCATCACCACCTTGCGGCTGCCGCGCTACGACATAGGCGAGCGGACGGCGCGGATCCTGCTCAGCCGCATCATCGACGGCGCCGATCACCTGCGCGGCAGCGTCGTCGACCTCAAGTTCGAAGTGATCCAGCGCGAGAGCACCTGACCCACCCCGAGCACCGGTATCGCAACACGGCTCCCCGCTTTTCTGCGATTGCATTCTGTTACCGGTACCAATATAAAGTCGAGACCTGCGCAGCAGTCGCCTGCCTGGCGGACTATCGTAGGAATGAGGGGCTTGGCAATGCTCGCAGAATGGCGGAACAGGATTTGAGCTTGTCGAAGGAAGCTGAGAGAGCAGCGCCCTCCACCCGGGCGAAGCCGCTCAACGAATGCACCGCCTTGATCACCGGCTCCACCGCGGGTCTCGGGCAGGCGATGGCTGCAAGGCTTGCAGAGGCCGGTTGCGGCGTAATACTGCACGGTCTGGAAGACGCCGAGCAGATCGAGGCGCAACGCGACGATCTCGCCCGTAAGACGGGCGCCCGTGTTGCCTACCACAAGGCCGATCTCTCGACGCTATCGGGCGTCGAAGGACTGATCAATGCTGCGATGTCGGTGCTCGGTCCGATCGACATCCTCGTCAACAATGCTGTCGTCCGGCACTTCGCTCCGGTCATAGAGTTCCCGACCGAGCAATGGGACCTGGCGCTGGCGGTCAACCTCTCCGCCGCGTTCCACGCCATCCGGCTTCTGCTCCCGAACATGCGCAGCCGGAATTTCGGCCGGATCTTCAACATTACCTCCGTCTACGGCATGCGCGGAACGACCGATCGCGTCGGCTATGTGACAACGAAGTCTGCTATCCTCGGCTTGACCCGCGCCGTGGCGTTGGAGAACCTGGATCGCGACGTGACCTGTCACAGCCTCTGCCCGGGTTCGGTGCTGACGCCCGGCACGGAAGAACGGGTGGAGAGGCTAATGGCCGAGCGCCGCATCGACCGGACGGCGGCCGAGCGGCTCTTCCTCGAGGGCAAGCAGCCGGGCGGCAACTTCGTCTCGGCCGGGAGCATCTCGGACCTGCTCGTCTTCCTGTGCGGGCCGATCGCCCGGGACATGACCGGATCGGTACTGCCGGTCGAAGCAGGCTGGCTGGCAAGTTGAGCTAGGGTCGAAGCAGACCGGCATCGCCTGCGCGAGAGTAATGTCTAGAGGAGCGATCCATGGACGAATTGTACGAAGTCTACGCCATCCGTTACGGCCACCACGACCGCAACGCGGCAGCGAATTTCATCGGCGGCGACCCGCATGACGGGCCGATGCCGCTCGACTATTTCGTCTGGGCGATCGTCGGCAAGTCGCGCACTTTCGTGTTCGATACGGGCTTCGACGCGAAAGTCGCGGACCGGCGCCAGCGAAATCTGCTGCGCCCGGTCGGCGATGGATTGAAGATGATCGGCATCGATCCGGACAAGGTCGAGGACGTCATTATCTCGCATATGCATTTCGACCATGCCGGCAATCACGAGCTGTTCCCGAAGGCTCGCTATCACGTCCAGGACGTGGAGATGGCCTACTGCACGGGACGCTGCATGTGCCACAGCTATCTCAGGCATCCGTTCGACTATGAGGACGTGGCCAGCATGATCGGCAAGCTCTATGCCGGGCGCGTGACCTTCCATGACGGCGTCTCCGAGGTCGCTCCGAACCTCACCGTGCATCGTGTCGGCGGCCACTCAAAGGGCCTGCAGGTGATCCGGGTGAAGACGCAGCGCGGGTGGGTGGTGCTGGGCTCCGACGCATCGCATTTCTACGCCAATTTCGAGCAGAACCGGCCCTTCCCGGTGCTGGAAAGCGCAACCGACATGCTGGACGGCTACGCCACCATGAAGAAGCTCGCCAGCACGCCGAACCACATCATCCCGGGCCACGATCCGCTGGTGCTCGCCCGCTATCCCGCGGCGCTGGCGGGCGTGGACGACATCGTGCGCCTCGACCTCGACCCGATCGCCGGAGCGCCGTGAGCGCCTTTTTGATCGGCGCCCCTGATGGTCGAAAGCCTTGGGGCGTTCGTCGCAAAATCGTATGGAGACGACAATGACTGATCTCAAGCTCGGGCTGGCTGGCGCCGGCAGGATGGGAACGCCGATGGCGAAGCGCCTGATGGCGGCAGGCTATAGCGTGAGCGTCTATGACACCAATGCGGCCGCCGTCGAGGCATTGGCCGCGCAGGGCGCCGGCAAGGCCGCGACACCCGCGGAGCTGGCGAAGCGCTGCGACGTGGTCCTGCTTTCGCTGCCGACGCCGGAGATCGTGCAGGCCGTCTGCCTTGGCCAAGACGGGCTCACCTCCGCCAAGGGCGCGAGCATCGTCATCGACCTCTCGACCACCGGTCCGCGGACGGAGCGCCTTGTCGCGCAAGGCCTCAAGGCGGCCGGCATCTCGCTGGCCGACTGTCCGGTGAGCGGCGGCGTGGGCGGCGCCGAGAAGGGCACGCTGGCGATGATGGCCGCCTGCGACGACGCGACGATGGAAACGATCCGCCCGGTGCTCGAAACGCTAGGCAAGCCGGTCCATGTCGGCCTGGAGCCCGGCATGGGCCAGATGATCAAAGTGATCAACAATTTGATGTCGGTGACGGCTTTGTCGATCGCTTCCGAGGCGCTCGTGCTCGGCACCAAGGCCGGGCTCGATCCGGACGTCATGCTTGAG
>NZ_RZSA01000253.1:0-7328 GCF_003998075.1 Mesorhizobium sp. M2A.F.Ca.ET.037.01.1.1
GCATGATGGATGGCCCTTCCTCCAAGAAGGACTCCACAAGCTCCAGAAGGTCGGCTTCCTCGCCACCGACAAGCTCACGCAGCTTGTCCAGCGCCCCTCTGTCGATCGCCACAACATCCCCCGATGTATGCTTCTTCGAACCAAAACCAGCGACAAAACATCTGCCGGCGCTGGCAAAAACGAGCGAAGTCGAACTCTCTGCTCCCCTTCTTTCAGAGTTCCATCGCGTTGAAAAGACAGATTATCGCACCAATGCTAAATTAGCGAGATCCCTATTCCCGGCGATGCTGCCGCGACGCTAATCTCGATTACTCCGACGCCGCTGTTCCACCTAGGGACGACCGGGCGCGCTGGCATCTTCAAATTCACCCGCTGCACCCCGCGAACCTTCACCCAAATTCACGACGGCCTTGTTCAGGGAGGCTATAAGATCTTCGACACGCAACGGTTTGCTCAGATAATCGTCCATTCCAGCATTCAGGTATCTCTCGCGATCACCCGCCATCGCGTTGGCGGTCAGGGCAATGATGAATGGTCGATGCACGGGTTCGGCATTGATACGGCGGATCAATCTTGTCGCTTCGAGCCCATCCATGTCAGGCATTTCGATATCCATTAGGATAACGTCATGGCTGCCCTGGCTGTAGGCAGCGATCGCCGACTGGCCGTCGATTGCCAGGTCCGGCTTATATCCCAAGCGCTCGAGCACCTTAGAGCCAAGCTTGCGGTTGGTGGCATTGTCGTCGACCAAAAGAATCTGCAGTGGAAACGTGTTCGCCATCGAACCGTCAAAAGCGGGAGCCTTCGGTTGATCGGCTCGGGTGGAGCGAGCCGGCGTTCCAACGAAGATCGACAGCAACGTATTGAGCAATGGAGAAGGCTTGATCGGCTTGGATAGCGCGGCCGCAAACCGCAGACTTTCAATTTCCTTTTTCCTGTCCTCCGACATTGGCACCATGGAACTAAGTAGCACCAGCGGAACGCCTTCCATGCTTTCGAGCGCGCGGATTTTTCTAGCGAGTTCGATGCCATCCATGTCAGGCATGTTCATGTCGAGAACGATGACATCGAAGACTTCCCCTGCTTCAAGCCTTCGCAGTGCGTCGCGCGGGTGTTCGCTCGCCGACGCGACCATATTCCATGACTGCGCCTGCAGGGCCATGATGCGGCGGTTGGTTGCGTTGTCGTCCACGACCAGCAACCGCTTGCCTGCCAGTCCGACGGTAGCCGTCGGGGCGTTTGCTAATTGGCGCGATGCCACGGGCGCGCGAATCGTGAAGAAGAAAGTGGTGCCTTTTCCTTCCGCGCTGTCGACCCAGATCTCGCCGCCCATCAACTCTACCAGACGCCTGCTGATGGCCAAGCCAAGTCCGGTTCCGCCATAGCGCCTGGTCGTAGAAGCGTCGACCTGGCTGAAGGATTTGAAGAGCCGGTCCATCCGGTCGCCGGGGATACCGATGCCGGTGTCGCGAACCGAAAATTGGAGCGTGCAAATCTTCCCCTCGCCGTCCTCGTTTGAACCATGGCTTGTGGCTGCGGGCGCGATCGTCATCACCGAAAGGACGATCTCTCCCCGCTCAGTGAATTTGACCGCGTTATTAAGGAGGTTGATCAGCACTTGGCGAAGCCGACTACTGTCGGCAATTACCGCCTCCGGCGTACCGGGCTCGATCAAATAGCTCAGATCGAGCCCTTTTTCGGCCGTTCTCGGAGCTATTAGATCGATCGCACTTTCCAGGCAATCGCGCAATTCGAACTGCCGGGGATCGAGATCGATCTTGCCCGCCTCGACCTTGGAGAAATCGAGTATGTCATTGATGATGGTGAGCAGGGCCTCGGCGCTGTTGTTAATTGTCTCTCCAATTTCCCGCTGCTCGTCATCTAGTTTTGTCGCCAGGAGCAAGTTGCTCATTCCGATCACGCCGTTCATTGGCGTACGAATCTCGTGGCTCATCGTCGCCAGAAACGAACTCTTCGCCTCATTTGCCGCCTCGGCCGCCTCCTTTGCCTGCTGGAGAGCCAGGGACAACTGTTTGAGCTCAGTGAATAGTTGCGCGTTGTGCAGGGCAGAGCCCGCATTGGCGGCAATGGTGGAAAGCAAGCGGAGCGAGTCATCGGTAAAAATGCCCTCCCGCGTAGTGCTCTGAACACTGATAACGCCAAGCGTTCCTTGGGCCGTTTTGATCGGAACGCCGAGGTAGGACAAGGCATTCTTGCCGACGGGGGTGGCCCCGATCTGAGCCCCCCTTTTCGCCACATCCTGATTGATGAGCAGCGGCTCGCCGGTCTGTATGATCTTGCTCGTCAGTCCCTCGCCGAGCGTGAGCGTGGTGAAGGCCTCGCCAAACTGATAGGGGAAATGGATTAGCTTAGTTTCCGGATCGAGCAGAGCGACGTAGACGATATCGGCATCGAAGATTTCCTGCATCTGATTGCCGATCAGCTGGATCGTGCTTTCGAGTTCGGATTCCGCTATCAGCGCCTGGCTGACCATACTGATGGCGCCGAGCTCGGCAGCGCGAGCTTCTGTCACTCTCAGCAGACGCTGCGTTTCGTTAAACAGGCGGGCATTGGCTATGGCGACGACCATGTTGGAGGCAACCGTCTGCAGGAGGCGTACGTGATTTTCGTCAAACGCATTCTCCCGGTAGCTTTGTACACTGATAACCCCCAGCGTTCTTTCACCAGACTTGATGGGAACACCTATGTAAGATGCGGTCCTGTCCTTTTCGTCTGGAAAGAATGCACCAAGCTCTTTTCCTCCCTCGAGAGTCGTGAAGACTAACGGGCGCCCTGTATCTATGATTTTGGACGCTACACCCACGCCAAACGGAAATGGATCAATAACTCTATATTGCCTGAAGTATGCATAAGGCACATGGATCAGACCGGATTCCCTGTCATGCAGCAGAATTTCACTGACCTCGGTCCCGAAGGCCTCCCGCACCTTATCGCCTACAAGACGAATTACTGTATCCAGGTCTAGTGACTGTGTCATAGCCTCGCCAACGCTATTGAGAATAGCGAGTTCTGCCGCGCGGTCCTCGGTTACCTTCAGCAAGCGCCTGGTCTCGGTGAACAGCCTCGCCTTTTCAACTGCAATAGACGTCGCATTACCAATCGTGGTGAGCAGATTCACGTCCGATTCATTGAAGGCGTGCTCGTGATCGAGGTTTTGCAGGGAAATGACGCCCTTTGCCTGTCCTCCGATGATCAACGGTACGAACAGCCCCGACTTAGCTGCCTCACCCTGCAGCACGGGGTTGCCGTATTTCTCGGACGCAGTGATAGCATCATTGAGCAGCAATGGCTGCCCCGTATCCATGACATGTTTCCGAAAACCAATGAGCGGCATCGGTAAATCGGGGAAGCGAACGTTCCGCTCAATCGTATAAGGAAAATGCAGAAGGTTGTCGTCGGGATCGAACAGTCCGATATCCACCACCTGGGCATCGAAAATCTCATGAATCTGGTCGCCGATCTGGTCATATATCTCCTGCATTTCCAAATTGGAGACGAGCACTTCCTGAACGCCATTCACGAAGGCCAGTTCAGCATTACGAGCCTCCATCATTTTCAATAGGCGCTGGGTCTCGTCGAACAGGTGGGCGTTAGAGATAGCGACGCCCATGCTGGATGAAAGCCCCTGCAACAGACGCACATGATCTTCATTGAAGACATTCTTCTCGTAGCTCTGGACGCTGACGACACCCAAAGTCCTGTCGCCAGCGATGATTGGCACACCTAGGTAGGATTCGGTCCTGTCTTCCTCTGTAGGTATAAGTGCACCCGGAGCAACGTGTTGCTCAGTCGTACCCAATACCAATGGTTTGCCTGACAGTATGACCTTTGAGGTCAGCCCTTCGCCCATCGCAAATGGTTCGGGGTCCTGATAGCCCTTGTAAAATGCATAGGGTACGGTGATTAGGTCAGACTTCTCATCACGCAGGAGGATTTCGGTGACGTCCGTTCCGAATATTTCGCGCACCTTATCACCGACGATGCGTGTGACGGTCTTGACGTTCAGCGTCTTCGCCATTGCTTCGCCGACGCTGTTGAGAATGGCCAGTTCCTTTGCGCGGTCCTCAGATACTTTCAGCAGCCGCTGCGTTTCGTCGAAAAGGCGTGCATTGGCAATCGCAACGCCCATGCTTGATGACAAGCCTTGCAGCAGGCGCAAATGATCTTCGCCAAAGGCATTCTTTTCGTAGCTTTGAACACTGACAACGCCCAGGGTTCTGCCACCGGCGATGATTGGTACGCCGATATACGATTCTGACCGCTCCGCTTCGCTGAGGAAGATCGCACCGAACTCAATGGACTGTTCAGACGTCCCGAGAACCAGTGGTTTTCCAGAGAGGATGACCTTGGAGGTCAGCCCCGCGCCCAAAGTGAAAGGCTCGACGTCCTGGTACTCGCGGTAAAATGAATACGGGACGGTGATGAGATCAGAGGCCTCGTCGTGCAACAAAATTTCGGTTATATCCGCCCCAAATATTTCACGTACCTGATCGCCCACGATGCGGGTCACCGTCTTGACATTCAGCGTCTTTGCCATCGCTTCACCGACGCTGTTGAGGATGGCCAATTCCTTCGCGCGCTCCTCGGCGAGTTGAATCAGGCGCTTGTTTTCGGCGGAAAGTCGATCAAGCTCGATTGCCGCGTCAGCATAATTATTTTCCAGTTCGGCAATACGGCGATCTGCGGATGCCAGGCGACTTGCAAGATCGCTTCCCACCGAGCCCTGCATATTGGCTTCTCCCCAAAGGGCCTTCCGCCGGCTTCAGCGGAATGCTTCCCACCCGTATATTAGTAAGTAGTGTTGCACGACAGGCGCCCGATTGACAGACCGGCGAGGCGTGGCCTTGGGACAAGCTCCGCGGCTCGGCTTCCATGTCTGCTTCCAGGCGGCGGCAAAATTCCCTCCAGCGGCCGAGATGAGCGCAAAGCTGCCATGGCGTCTTTGGGGCCGGAAGCGGACGGTCCGGTTCTGGGACGACCTAGCGAGAAAGATGCCATTCCGCTGGTGCCCCCATCTTGGCCGCAACGACGTCGCTTGCCGTTGCCGGAAAAACAACCGCGGCGCCGCGTCGGCCGCCTTGCGCCAGCACCTGCCTCTTGACGCTTTCAGCCGTGATACGCTCCTACCAATCGGTCATCAGGGGTGTGTGGCTGAAGGCGGGTGACGAGCGTGGCGAATTTGGCTTGACGGTGTGTGTCAAAGGAATCCTGATTCCTTTAGATTGCGACTAGGCCTACCCGGTGGGGAGGCAGCCACAGGATGGACATTTCAGCCCATATGGAAAATGATCATGTGCCGTGCACAATATTGCAGTGCTCGGGTCTCGACGAAAAAGCCTGAGCGTAGAAGCGGATCAACCGACCTCCGGGTCCAGCGAGGGGGACGCAAATGGATACCACAGGCAATGGGCAATGGCGTTGCGACGTGGGCGAGCGACCCCGTCGATCGGCCGGCTGGCTTGCCTGCGCCACCGCGTCGGCGGCATTCCTGCTCGGCATGGCTTTCAGCAGCACTGCGTTTGCGCAGGACCAGCAGCTGCCCGTGGTGACGGCGGCCAAGCCGGTGGTGCGTGACATCATCGAGGACGACGAGTTCGTCGGGCGTTTCGAAGCCGTCGACCAGGTTGCCATCCGTTCGCGCGTCAGCGGCTATCTGGACAAGGTCAGCTTCCAGGACGGCGCACTGGTCAACAAGGGCGACCTGCTCTTCACCATCGACCAGCGTCCGTACCAGGCCGCTTATGATGCCGCCAAATCGCAAGTGGATGTCGCCAAGAGCCTGCTCGAATTCACCAAGATGCAACTGGATCGCGCCAACGAACTTGCCAAGACCGGCAACATCTCGCCCGCCACGGTCGACGACCGCCGGCGGGAATACCTTGCGGCGCAGGCGCAGATGCAGGGCGCGACGGCTGCGCTGACGACGGCCAGCCTGAACATGGAATTCACTGAGATCAAGGCGCCGTTGTCCGGCCGCATCGACCGCCGGCTGGTATCGGTCGGCAACCTCGTGCAGCCGGATTCCACCTTGCTGACGACCATCGTCACGCGCGACCCGATCGACTTCTATTTCGACGTCGATGAGCGTCTGTATTTCAGCTACGCCCGCGACGCGATGGCGCGTGGCGGCAGCATGCAGGAAGGCGCCGGCGGGCTCGATGTGCAGGTTCAGGTCGCCGACCGCGCGGAGGCGGTGGTCAAGGGCAAGCTCGATTTTGCCGAGAACCGGATCGACAACGCGACCGGCACAATGCGGGTTCGTGCGACGTTTCCCAACCCCGACGGCGTTCTCCAGCCAGGCATGTTCGGGCGCATCAACGTGCCGGGGTCGCTGCCGCATAGCGGCGTGCTGGTGCCTGACGAGGCGATCGGCGCCGATCAGGATCGTCGCATCGTGTTGCTGGTGGACGAGGCCGGAATGGTGTCGGCGAAGCCCGTGCGCACCGGACCGCTTCTCGACGGCTACCGGGTGATCCGCTCGGGCCTGACCGGCGCCGAGACGATCATCGTCAACGGGCTGATGCACGCAAGGCCCGGCACCAAGGTGAAGGTCGAGATGGTGACGTTGCCGCCCAAGGTCGAAACCGCCGGGTTGCAGCAATGAGGTTCGCGCATTTCTTCGTCGACCGTCCAATCTTCGCATCGGTCGTTTCGATCGTCCTGCTGATCCTCGGCGGGATTGCTTATACCCAGCTGCCGGTCGCGCAATATCCCGAGATCGCGCCGCCGACCATCGTCGTTCGCGCGCAGTATCCGGGCGCCGACGCCCAGACGGTCGCAGCGACGGTGGCAACGCCGATCGAGCAGGAGATCAATGGCGTCGAGGGCATGCTCTACATGTCATCCTATTCGTCGGGCGACGGGTCGATGGCGCTGACCATCACCTTCAAGCTGGGCACCGATCTCGACAAGGCGCAGGTGCTTGTGCAGAACCGCGTGTCGGTCGCCGAGCCGCGCCTGCCCGAAGAGGTCCGCCGCCTCGGCATCACCACCACCAAGAGCTCGCCCGACCTGATGATGGTCGTGCACATGCTGTCGCCCGACAATACCTACGACCAGCTCTACGTCTCGAACTACGCCCGCTCGCGGGTGCGCGACATACTGCTCAGGTTAGACGGCGTCGGCGACCTTATCATCTTCGGCGAACGCGAATATTCGCTGCGCATCTGGCTTGATCCGGAAAAACTGTCCGCCCTGGGAATGACCTCGGGCGATGTGGTGCAGGCGCTGCGCGATCAGAACGTCCAAGTGTCGGGTGGCTCGATCGGCGCGCCGCCGACGGGCACCGGCACGGCGTTCCAGTACAC
>NZ_RZSA01000254.1:0-7269 GCF_003998075.1 Mesorhizobium sp. M2A.F.Ca.ET.037.01.1.1
GCGCAAGACCGACTACCAGTCCGGCGCGATCTGGAAATATGCGCAAACGGTAGGGCCGGCCCGCGACGGCGCGGTGACTCATCCGGGTGGGGCCAAAGAAACGCACTGCTATGCGGACATCTGAGGTGTTGAGGTCGTCTGTCTTTTCGGCACTGGTCGCGCTTGCGACCTTGGGCGCCGTCGGGCAGGCCATGGCCTTCGACGACAAGGTGTTCGACGACAAGACCGGCGTGAAGCCGCAGTCGAGCCCGTGGGCGGTGTTCCAATTCGGCTTCTCGGCCTACAAGAGCGGCCACAAGGACCAGGCGGTCGAGGCCTATAAATACGCCGCCGAAAACGGCCAGATCGGCGCCACCTGGAAGCTCGCGCGCATGTATGCCGAAGGCGACGGCGTGACGCGCGACGACTATGCCGCCTTCAAGTTCTTCTCGGAGATTGTCGACCAGGATGTCGAGCCCGGCTCGCCGGAAGAAAGCTACGTTTCGGACGCGCTGGTGGCGCTCGGCGACTATCTGCGCAAGGGCATTCCCGGCACGCCGGTCGAGGAGAACGAAGTCGCGGCGCAGGAATATTATATGCGCGCCGCCGCCAACTACCGCAATCCGAACGCCCAGTTCGAGATCGGCCGGATGTTCCTCAAGGGCGAGGGCGGCGTGAAGGCGAGCGTCAAGCAGGCCGGCCGCTGGCTGCAACTGGCAGCCGAGAAAGGCCATGCCGGCGCGCAGGCGACGCTCGGCAACCTCCTGTTCCAGAGCGGCAAGATCGTGCGCGGCCTGGCGATGATGACGGCGGCGCTTCAGCGGGCTCCGGCAGCTGATCAGCCCTGGATCCGCAGCATGCAGGAAGAGGCGTTCGCCGCGGCCGGCGAGGCCGATCGCCGGACCGCGATCTCGCTCGCCGACGACATCCTAACCAAGGGCAACAACGGCGATCAGTAAGCGTCGGATGCTCCCCCTTCGAGGGGGGAGGCCCGCGGCGATCTAGTTTTCAGTCGGCTCCGCCGGCGTCGGGCCGGGCGTCGAGATCGAGGTCGGGTGCGGTTTTGGCGCGTCTCCCGGACATTCATCCTTGATCTTTGTCCAGGACGTGTTGTTGAGGACCATGTCGCAGCGGGCGAGATGGCTTTCGCCGGCAATGGTCAGGCATGCCGTCTGGCCGACATTGAAGGACTTGCCGTTGGCAAAACAGGCCGGTGCAGCCAGCGAGGGCGTCGGCGCGGCAAGCGCCAAGGCAAGGCCGACCGGCCTGAAAAGAAATCGGATCGCCATTCAACCCCCCACAGCAACCCTTATCAAAGAGGGGATTTGTGGCGATATCAGGGTCCAGTGTCTGTTGAGATTCAGGTGATGCCGGCCTGCGAATGGCGGCTTCCTGCGCTCCCGGTGCTCACGTACTTTGAAGTACGCTCCGCTCCGGTTCTCGGAAACCACCTTGTCTGGTCGCTTCGCGCCCGTCTTCGACTCCGGCTCGGCCTGACCTGAATCTCAACAGACCCTGAGCTAAGGACTGGAACTTCTCAGGCCGGTTCCAGGCTGAGCTCGATCGCGACCGGCACGTGATCGGAGGGCTTCTCCCAGGCGCGGACGTGCTTTTCCACCGAGGCCGACGAGAAACGGTTGGCGGCTTCCGGCGACAGCAGCAGGTGGTCGATGCGGATGCCGTTGTTCTTCTGCCAGGCGCCGGCCTGATAATCCCAGAAGGTGTAGACGCCGGCCGAGTCGGTCACCGAGCGCACAGCCTCGGTGAAGCCGAGATTCTTCAGCCGGCGAAAGGCCTGCCTCGTCTGCGGCTGGAACAGCGCATCGCCCAGCCAGTTTTCCGGGAACCGTGCATCGGCGGGTTCGGGAATGACGTTGTAGTCGCCGGCCAGCACCAGCGCTTCCTCCAGCCGCAGCCGTTCTTCCGCCCAGCGCTCCAGCCGCGCCATCCAGGCAAGCTTGTAGGAAAACTTCCGTTCATCCTCGACCGGATTGCCGTTGGGCAAATAAAGCGAGGCGACGCGCAGAGCGCCCTGGTCGGTGGAAAAGACGCCTTCGATGAAGCGGGCATGGTCGTCCGCATCATCGCCAGGCAGGCCGCGATTGACCTCGTCGAAGGGCAGCTTCGACAGGATGGCGACGCCGTTGAAGCTCTTCTGGCCATTGGTCTCGACATTGTAGCCCAGCGCCTCGATCTCGGCGCGCGGGAACTGCTCGTCGACTGTCTTAATCTCCTGCAGGCAAACGATGTCCGGCGCGCTTTCGGTCAGCCAATGGGTGAGGTTGCCGATGCGGGCGCGAACGCCGTTGATGTTCCAGGTGACGATCTTCATGCAGGCCTCGATGCTGTTCGGACGGAAGGCGTTCGACGAAGCGGATCGTATTGCCTGCGCGGACCTTTAGAAAGGCCGTCCGGCCGCATTCCTGCCAAAGCCAGGGGACAGGCACGCGCTACCCGGCTCGCACCGGTCATAGGCTTGCGAAGTCCGGTCGATCAGATGGAGAAGCTGGTGCCGCAGCCGCAGGAGGCGACCGCGTTCGGGTTCCTGATCTGGAAGGACTGGCCCATCAGGTCGTCGACGAAGTCGATCACCGAGCCGCCCATATAGACCAGCGAAAGGTCGTCGATGAGGATGGTCGCGCCATCCTTCTCGATGGCGATATCGTCATCATTCGCACCTGCGACGAGGTCGAATTTATAGGAAAAGCCGGAGCAGCCGCCGCCTTCCACGGAGACGCGCAGAGCCGTCTTGCCCGGTTCTCCGGAAACGATCCTGGCGATCCGCTTTGCCGCGGCGTCGGTCATTTCGACCTTCATGGCAGTCTTGGCATCCGCGCCCATCGGCGTCACCTTGCTTTCGGTTTCACATGATAGGTATGAAGCGGGCAGGCCTGAGTCAACTGGTGGGTCAATGGAAGAGCAGCGGGGCAAGGATGCCCTCGGCGACATCGGGTTCGGCTATCGGCCGCGCGCCGTCTATGCGAGCGATCCGGCGCGTTCGCGCGGGCGCCTGTTCCCGGAGGCCGAAAGCCCGACGCGCACGCCGTTCCAGCGCGACCGCGACCGCATCATCCATTCCACCGCTTTCCGCCGCCTGAAGCACAAAACACAGGTCTTCGTCGCGCATGAGGGCGACCATTACCGGACCCGGCTGACGCATTCGATCGAGGTGGCGCAGATCGCGCGCGCCCTGGCGCGGGCGCTGCGCGGCGACGAGGATCTCGCCGAGGCCGTGGCGCTTGTCCACGATTTCGGCCACACGCCGTTTGGCCATACCGGCGAGGACGCGCTCAACGAGAAGATGGCCGACTGGGGCGGCTTCGATCACAACGCGCAGTCGCTGCGCGTGGTCACAAGGCTCGAGCGGCGCTACGCCGAATTTGACGGGCTGAACCTCACCTGGGAAACGCTGGAGGGGCTGGTTAAGCATAATGGCCCGCTGACCGATGCGACCGGGAAAGGGCTCAAAGGTCCGGTGCCGCAGGCGATCCGCGATTATTCGGAGCTGCACGACCTTGAGCTCGACCGCTTCGCCGGCATCGAGGCGCAATGCGCCGCGATCGCCGACGATATCGCCTACAACACCCATGACATTGACGACGGCCTGCGCGCCGGCCTGCTGACGCTGGAGATGTTGGGGGAGGTCGGCTTGCCGGGCTCCATCCTGAAGGGCGTGCATGCCAAATATCCTCGGCTCGACGATGTGCGTACCGGCCACGAGCTGATGCGCCGTCAGATCACACTGATGGTTGAGGATGTCATCGCATCGACCACCGCCAACATCGAGCGTCTGAAACCGGACAGCGGCGATGCGGTGCGCGCCGCGGGCGAGACCCTGGTGACCTTTTCGGCCGGCATGGCCGCGGCCGAGAAGGAATTGAAGGCTTTCCTCTACAAGCATCTCTACCGGCACCCGGAAGTGATGCGGGTGCGGGCCGACGCCGAACAGATCGTGCGCGAGCTGTTCGACGTCTATTTCGCCGATCCGCGCGCCATGCCCGATGGCTGGCGCGAGGGGCTCGACCGGGCCGAGGATCGCATCAAGGCGCGCAGCGTCGCCGACTTCCTGGCTGGCATGACTGACACCTATGCCTTGAAGGAACATCGGCGTCTGTTTGACCATACGCCCGATTTGAGCTAGGGCGAGCCTCGATTTTGCCGGCCGTTGGGCCGGTCGCCTCTTAAAGCCCAGAGCACTTCCAATGAATATCTTCGCCGATTTCAACGCGCGGATCGTAAAGGCCGTCGAAGCCCTTGACCTGAAGGACAAGGAGGGGGGCACGCTCGACCTGTCGCGTATCGCGGTCGAGCCGCCGCGCGACGCCAGCCATGGCGACCTCGCAACCAACGCGGCGATGGTGCTGGCGAAGCCCACTGGACAGAACCCGCGCGCGCTTGCCGAGAAACTCGCCGAAGCGCTGCGTGGCGACGCCGATATCGCGTCGGCCGAGATCGCCGGGCCTGGCTTCGTCAATCTCAGGCTCAAGGACGCGTTCTGGCATGCGCATCTGACCGCGTTGCTCGGCGAGGGGCGCAATTATGGCCGCTCGACCATCGGCGGCGGCCGCAAGGCCAATGTCGAATATGTCTCGGCCAACCCGACCGGTCCGATGCATGTCGGCCATTGCCGCGGCGCCGTGGTCGGCGACACGCTTGCCAATCTGATGGCCTTCGCCGGCTACGACGTGACCAAGGAATATGTCATCAACGACGCCGGCTCCCAGATCGACGTGCTCGGCCGCTCGGCGTTCCTGCGCTACCGCGAGGCGCTTGGCGAAGCCATCGGCGAGATCCCGCCCGGGCTTTATCCGGGCGACTACCTGATCCCCGTCGGCCAGGCGCTGGCCGAGGAATTCGGCCTCGGCCTGCTGGAGATGCCCGAAGACGAGGCCCTGGCGATCGTCAAGGATCGCACCGTCGACGCGATGATGGCGATGATCCGCGAGGACCTGGCGCTGCTCAACGTGCATCACGACGTGTTCTTCTCCGAGCGCACGCTGCATGCCGACAACGCCAGGAAGATCCGGGCGGCAATCGCCGACCTGACGCTCAAGGGGCATATCTACAAGGGCAAGCTGCCGCCGCCGAAGGGCGAGAAGCCGGACGATTGGGAAGACCGCGAGCAGACGCTGTTCCGGTCGACCGCGGTCGGCGACGACATGGACCGGGCGCTGGTCAAGTCGGACGGCTCGTTAACCTATTTCGCCGCCGACGTCGCCTATCTCAAGGACAAGGTCGAGCGCGGCTTCGTCGACCTGATCTATGTGCTTGGCGCCGACCATGGCGGCTATGTGAAGCGGCTCGAGGCGCTGGCGCGGGCGGTCGCCGGCGATACGGTCAAGCTCACCGTGCTGCTTTGCCAGCTCGTCAAACTGTTCCGCGACGGCGAGCCGGTCCGGATGTCGAAACGGTCCGGCGATTTCGTCACCTTGCGCGACGTCGTGGAGGAGGTCGGCCGCGACCCGATCCGCTTCATGATGCTTTACCGCAAGAACGACGCGCCGCTCGATTTCGACTTCGCCAAGGTCACCGAGCAGTCGAAGGACAATCCGGTGTTCTACGTCCAGTACGCGTCGGCGCGCTGCCACTCTGTTTTCCGGCAGGCGAGCGAGCAGCTCGGCGAGGCGAATTTCGACCGCAACCGGCTCGCGGCTTCCGTCGCTGCGCTGGCCGACGAGGGCGAGATCGCGTTGATCCGCAAGCTGGCTGAGTATCCAAGATTGATCGAATCCGCAGCGCTTTCGTTGGAGCCGCACCGGCTCGCTTTCTACCTTTATGACCTGGCTTCAGGCTTCCATGCACAGTGGAATCGCGGCCACGACAATCAGGACTTACGTTTTGTTAAGGTTAACGACCGAGAATCAACCTATGCCAGACTAGGGCTGGTGCAGGCTGTTTCGGATGTCTTGACCTCCGGCCTGACGCTGATCGGGGCAGACGCGCCCACGGAAATGCGTTAGGTTTAACTAAAAAACCTGTCACCTTTTGCCCACATTGCGCTGGTAAGGGCCAACCCTGCGCGACGTCCATGGCGTCCGACTTTGTGCGAGTTCGGGAACAATAATGGCAGACAGAACCCCGCTGAAAGTAGCCGACCACAACGATATCGCCGACGACGATCCGTTCGCGGAACTGACCCGGATCATGGGTTTCGACCCGCGCCAGCCGGTGAGACAGCCGGCCCCCGCGGCCGAGAACGCCACGCCGGCTAATCACGCCGCGGAGGCTGACGATTTCGACATCGACCTCGAGAAGGAGTTGATGGGCGAGTTCGATTCCGTCGAGGAAAGCGCATCGGTCGCGCAGCAGGCTGCCATCCACCAGATCAGCCATGAGCCGGCCTTCGAGTCCGCCAGCGCCGCCGTGAATGACGACAAGCTGACGGCTTCCTTCGAGCAGGATTTCGTCTTTGATGACGCGGCCGATCACGCCGACTTTGCCGTGGTGCGCGCAGCGGAGCCGGAGTTCGCTCCAGAACCGCACTTCGCCGCGGAGCCGGAAGTCGCGCCAGAGGCGCATTTCGCATCTGAGCGTTTCGAGCCGGAGACGCAGGCAGCTCCCGAGCCAGAAGTCGCTTTCGACGATGATTTCGACAAGGCCGTCGCCAGTTCGCTCGATATCGCGCCGGTCGAAGATGACCTTTCGATCGATCATGAAATGGCGGCCTCGCTGGACCAGGATTTCCAGCTCGACCATCACGAGCCGGCGGACGCCCGTCAGGATGCCGTCGAAGCCATGCAGGCCGCGAGCGAAGAGGCGTTCGACGCCGATTTCGACAGCGCGGTCCACATGTCGCTTGAAGACGAGCTGTCGTTTGAAAGCCATGAGCCCGAGCAGCATGCGCGGGCCGTCGAGTCGGTCGAAGCTCATGCAGCCGCCCCGCTGATCTCCGAAGATGATTTCGCCGGCCATTTCGACCAGACGCCGGGCGATGACATCAATCTCGGCCAGGATCAGGATCTTCAGGAGCCGGAGCTGTCGCTCGCCGACGAGCCGGCGCCGATGGTCGAGGCGGAGGCCGCCCACTTTGCCGCTGAGCCGGGATCCGCCGCGCCTGAACCTTCCGCCGCGCTGACCCTCGATGACGATTTCGAGCTGAGCTTCCGCGACGCGCTGAATGAAGAGCCGCAAGCTCCGGCCGTCGAGCCCGCCGCCGTATTGCAGCCGGCAGAGCCGGCTCCGGTCGTGGCTGCTCCAGTCCCACCAGTTGCCGCTGCTCCGGTCCCTCCGGTCGCGGCAGTGGAACCGGCAAAGCCGGCCGCCAGCGAGCGCAGCCTGGAGGACGAGCTC
>NZ_RZSA01000255.1:0-7261 GCF_003998075.1 Mesorhizobium sp. M2A.F.Ca.ET.037.01.1.1
GTTCGATAGCAAGGACGTCGTGCACGCCCGCATCGACCGCCGCCGCAAGATCCCGGTGACGTCGCTGCTGATGGCGCTCGGCATGGACGGCGAAGAGATCCTGTCGACCTTCTACAACAAGATCACCTACAAGCGCGCCGGCGACCATTGGCGCATTCCGTTCAACGTCGAGCGCTTCCGCGGCCTCAAGGCCGTCGGCGATCTGGTTGATGCCGACACCGGTGAAATCGTCGTCGAGCAAGGCAAGAAGATCACCGCCCGCCAGGCCCGCCAGCTTGGCGAGAAGGGTCTCAAGGCCATCAAGGCGACCGACGAGGATCTGCTCGGGAACTACCTCGCCGAGGACATCGTCAACTACGCCACCGGCGAGATCTTCCTCGAGGCCGGCGACGAGATCGACGACAAGACGCTGAAGGTGCTGCTCGGCACCGGCGAGGAAGAGATCCAGATTCTGGACATCGACCACGTCAATGTCGGCGCCTATATCCGCAACACGCTCAACGTCGACAAGAACGAGAGCCGCCAGGACGCGCTGTTCGACATCTACCGCGTCATGCGCCCGGGCGAGCCGCCGACCCTCGAGACCGCCGAAGCCATGTTCAACTCGCTGTTCTTCGATAGCGAGCGCTATGACCTGTCGGCCGTCGGCCGCGTCAAGATGAACATGCGCCTCGAGCTCAAGGCCGAGGACACCGTGCGCGTGCTGCGCAAGGAAGACATCCTGGCCGTGGTCAAGACGCTGGTCGAGCTGCGCGACGGCAAGGGCGAGATCGACGACATCGACAATCTCGGCAACCGCCGCGTGCGTTCGGTCGGCGAGCTCATGGAGAACCAGTACCGCGTCGGCCTGCTGCGCATGGAGCGCGCGATCAAGGAACGCATGTCCTCGATCGAGATCGACACGGTCATGCCGCAGGATCTGATCAACGCCAAGCCGGCGGCCGCCGCCGTGCGCGAGTTCTTCGGCTCCTCGCAGCTGTCGCAGTTCATGGACCAGACCAACCCGCTGTCGGAGATCACCCACAAGCGTCGCCTCTCGGCGCTTGGACCGGGCGGTCTGACCCGCGAGCGCGCCGGCTTCGAGGTGCGCGACGTGCACCCGACGCATTACGGCCGCATCTGCCCGATCGAGACGCCGGAAGGCCCGAATATCGGTCTTATCAACTCGCTGGCCACCTTCGCGCGCGTCAACAAGTACGGCTTCATCGAAAGCCCGTACCGCAAGATCGTGGGCGGCAAGTTGACCAACGAAGTTGTCTACCTGTCGGCGATGGAAGAGGCCAAGCACTATGTCGCGCAGGCCAACGCCGAGCTCGACAAGAACGGCAGCTTCGTCGACGAGTTCGTCATTTGCCGTAACGCCGGCGAAGTGATGATGGCGCCGCGCGAGAACGTCGACCTGATGGACGTCTCGCCGAAGCAGATGGTGTCGGTCGCGGCGGCGCTCATCCCGTTCCTCGAGAACGACGACGCCAACCGCGCGCTGATGGGCTCGAACATGCAGCGTCAGGCCGTGCCGCTGGTGCGCGCCGAGGCGCCGTTCGTCGGCACCGGCATGGAGCCGGTCGTCGCCCGTGACTCGGGCGCGGCCATCGGCGCTCGCCGCGGCGGCGTGGTCGATCAGGTGGACGCCACCCGTATCGTTATCCGCGCCACGGAAGACCTCGATCCCGGCAAGTCGGGCGTCGACATCTACCGGCTGATGAAGTTCCAGCGTTCGAACCAGAACACCTGCATCAACCAGCGGCCGCTGGTGCGCATGGGCGACCGCGTCAACAAGGGCGACATCATCGCCGACGGTCCGTCGACCGAGCTCGGCGATCTGGCGCTCGGCCGTAACGTGCTGGTCGCGTTCATGCCGTGGAACGGCTACAACTACGAGGACTCGATCCTGCTCTCCGAGCGCATCGTGGCCGATGACGTCTTCACCTCGATCCACATCGAGGAGTTCGAGGTCATGGCGCGCGACACCAAGCTCGGGCCGGAGGAAATCACGCGCGACATTCCGAACGTTTCGGAGGAGGCGCTGAAGAACCTCGACGAGGCCGGCATCGTCTATATCGGCGCCGAGGTGCAGCCGGGTGACATCCTGGTCGGCAAGATCACCCCGAAGGGCGAAAGCCCGATGACGCCGGAAGAAAAGCTTCTGCGCGCCATCTTTGGCGAAAAGGCCTCGGACGTCCGCGACACTTCCATGCGCATGCCTCCGGGCACCTTCGGCACGGTCGTCGAAGTGCGCGTCTTCAACCGCCACGGCGTGGAGAAGGACGAGCGCGCGATGGCGATCGAGCGCGAGGAGATCGAGCGTCTGGCCAAGGACCGCGACGACGAACAGGCGATCCTCGACCGCAACGTCTACGCGCGTCTTTCCGACATGCTGGTCGGCAAGGAAGCGATTGCCGGGCCGAAGGGCTTCAAGAAGGGCTCGAAGCTATCGAAGGACACGCTCGACGAGTATCCGCGTTCGCAGTGGTGGCAGTTCGCCGTGGAGAACGAGAAGCTCCAGAGCGAGCTCGAGGCTCTGCGTGGCCAGTACGACGAGTCCAAGAAGGCGCTCGAGCAGCGCTTCATGGACAAGGTCGAGAAGGTGCAGCGCGGCGACGAAATGCCTCCGGGCGTCATGAAGATGGTCAAGGTCTTCGTGGCGGTGAAGCGCAAGATGCAGCCGGGCGACAAGATGGCCGGCCGTCACGGCAACAAGGGTGTCGTGTCGCGCATCGTTCCGGTCGAGGACATGCCTTTCCTCGAGGACGGCACGCATGCCGATATCGTGCTCAACCCGCTGGGTGTGCCGAGCCGCATGAATGTCGGCCAGATCCTGGAAACGCATCTTGGCTGGGCTTGCGCCGGCATGGGCAGGAAGATCGGCGAGCTGATCGACGCGTATAAGGGTGGTGGCGACATCAAGCCGCTGCGCAAGACGCTGGAAAGCTTCATGCCGGCCAACGACCGCAACGAGCCGATCCGCGAATATGACGACGAGAGCATCGTTCGCCTGAGCGAGCAGATGCGCCGCGGCGTCTCCATCGCGACACCGGTGTTCGACGGCGCGCATGAGGTCGACATCAACACCATGCTGGAGCAGGCAGGCCTGCACACCAGCGGTCAGTCGCAGCTCTATGACGGTCGCACCGGCGAGCCGTTCGATCGCAAGGTGACGATGGGCTATATCTATATGCTCAAGCTGCACCACCTGGTGGACGACAAGATCCACGCGCGTTCGATCGGTCCGTACTCGCTCGTCACCCAGCAGCCGCTGGGCGGCAAGGCGCAGTTCGGCGGCCAGCGCTTCGGCGAAATGGAGGTCTGGGCGCTCGAAGCCTACGGCGCCGCCTACACGCTGCAGGAAATGCTGACGGTGAAGTCGGACGACGTGGCCGGCCGCACCAAGGTCTACGAGGCGATCGTGCGCGGCGACGACACGTTCGAGGCGGGCATTCCGGAGAGCTTCAACGTTCTCGTCAAGGAAATGCGCTCGCTCGGCCTCAATGTGGAGCTGGAAAACACCCAGGTCGAAGAGGCTCCGACGCGTCTGCCCGACGCAGCCGAATGAAGCTTATGGCGCGCCGCTCCAGGAAGCGGCGCGCCCCGAGCATGACCCCGAAAAGTGGCCACCGGTTTTCGGACAAGGTCATGCTCAACCAAGAAGTCTTCGGCCGGTTTGACCGGCCAGTCTGCGGACATTTCGTCCGCGATCGATTGAAGGGGTTATCGAGGACCCCGAAAAGGAGAACGGCATGAACCAAGAGGTCATGAATCTCTTCAACCCGCAGGCGCCTGCGCAGGTGTTCGATTCCATCCGGATCTCGCTTGCCAGCCCAGAGAAGATTCTGTCCTGGTCGTTCGGCGAGATCAAGAAGCCGGAGACCATCAACTACCGCACCTTCAAGCCGGAGCGTGACGGCCTGTTCTGCGCGCGCATTTTTGGTCCGATCAAGGACTATGAGTGCCTTTGCGGCAAGTACAAGCGCATGAAGTACAAGGGCGTCATCTGCGAAAAATGCGGCGTCGAAGTCACGCTGTCGCGCGTTCGCCGCGAGCGCATGGGCCATATCGAGCTCGCCGCGCCCGTCGCCCATATCTGGTTCCTGAAGTCGCTGCCTTCGCGCATCGGCACGTTGCTCGACATGACCCTCAAGGACATCGAGCGTGTGCTCTACTTCGAGAACTACATCGTCACCGAGCCGGGCCTCACCGCGCTGAAGGAGAACCAGCTCCTCAGCGAGGAGGAGTACATGCTCGCCGTCGACGAGTACGGCGAGGATTCTTTCACCGCCATGATCGGCGCCGAGGCCATCCATGACCTGCTTGCCGGCATGGACCTGGAGAAGATCGCCGGCGACCTGCGTTCGGAGCTGGCTTCGACCACCTCCGAGCTGAAGCAGAAGAAGTATCTGAAGCGGCTCAAGGTCGTCGAGAACTTCATGGAATCCGGCAACCGTCCGGAATGGATGATCATGAAGGTGGTTCCGGTGATCCCGCCGGATCTGCGCCCGCTGGTTCCGCTGGACGGCGGCCGCTTTGCGACGTCGGATCTGAATGACCTCTATCGCCGCGTCATCAACCGCAACAACCGCCTGAAGCGGCTGATCGAGTTGCGCGCGCCCGGCATCATCGTGCGCAACGAGAAGCGCATGCTGCAGGAAGCCGTCGACGCGCTGTTCGACAACGGCCGTCGCGGCCGCGTCATCACCGGCGCCAACAAGCGTCCGCTGAAGTCGCTGTCCGACATGCTCAAGGGCAAGCAGGGCCGGTTCCGTCAGAACCTGCTCGGCAAGCGCGTCGACTATTCCGGTCGCTCGGTCATCGTGACCGGTCCGGAGCTGAAGCTGCATCAGTGTGGCCTGCCGAAGAAGATGGCGCTCGAGCTGTTCAAGCCCTTCATCTACGCCCGCCTCGACGCCAAGGGTTTCTCCTCGACCGTCAAGCAGGCGAAGAAGCTGGTCGAGAAGGAGCGTCCGGAGGTTTGGGATATCCTCGACGAGGTTATCCGCGAGCATCCGGTGCTGCTCAACCGCGCGCCGACGCTGCACCGCCTCGGCATCCAGGCGTTCGAGCCGACCCTGATCGAAGGCAAGGCGATCCAGCTGCATCCGCTGGTCTGCACCGCCTTCAACGCCGACTTCGACGGTGACCAGATGGCGGTCCACGTGCCGCTGTCGCTGGAAGCGCAGCTCGAAGCCCGCGTGCTGATGATGTCGACCAACAACATCCTGCACCCGGCCTCCGGCGCGCCGATCATCGTGCCGTCGCAGGACATGGTTCTCGGTCTCTACTATCTCTCGATCGTCAACCAGAACGAGCCGGGCGAAGGCATGGTGTTTGCCGACATGGGCGAGCTCCAGCATGCGCTGGAGACCAAGGCCGTGACGCTGCACGCCAAGATCAAGGGCCGCTTCCGCACGGTCGACGCCGAAGGCAATGTCGTGTCGAAGATCTACGACACCACGCCCGGCCGCATGATCATCGGCGAGCTTCTGCCGAAGAACGTCAACGTGCCGTATGAGACCGCCAACCAGGAGATGACCAAGAAGAACATCTCCAAGATGATCGACACCGTCTACCGCCACTGCGGTCAGAAAGAGACGGTCATCTTCTGCGACCGCATCATGGCGCTCGGCTTCGCCCATGCCTGCCGTGCCGGCATTTCGTTCGGCAAGGACGACATGCTGATCCCGGATACCAAGCTGAAGCTGGTCTCCGAGACCGAGGCTTTGGCCAAGGAGTACGAACAGCAGTACAATGACGGCCTGATCACGCAGGGCGAGAAGTACAACAAGGTCGTCGACGCCTGGGCCAAGTGCTCGGAAAAGGTCGCCGACGAGATGATGGCCCGCATCAAGGCGGTGGAGTTCGAGGACAACGGCCGCCAGAAGCCGATGAACTCGATCTACATGATGTCGCATTCGGGTGCGCGCGGTTCGCCCACCCAGATGCGTCAGCTCGCCGGCATGCGTGGCCTGATGGCCAAGCCGTCGGGTGAAATCATCGAGACGCCGATCATCTCGAACTTCAAGGAAGGCCTCACCGTGCTCGAGTACTTCAACTCGACCCACGGCGCCCGCAAGGGTCTGGCCGACACCGCCTTGAAGACGGCGAACTCGGGCTACCTCACCCGCCGTCTCGTCGACGTGGCGCAGGACTGCATCGTCAACTCCGTGGATTGCGGCACCGACAAGGGCCTCACCATGCAGCCGATCGTCGATGCCGGCCAGATTGTTGCTTCGGTCGGCCAGCGCGTGCTGGGCCGCACCGCGCTCGACGACATCAACCACCCGGTCACCGGCGATCTGCTGGTCAAGGCCGGCAAGCTGATGGACGAGCGCGATGTGGAGCAGATCGAAAAGGCCGGCGTGCAGTCGGTCCGCATCCGCTCGGCGCTGACCTGCGAGGTCAGGACCGGCGTGTGCGCCGTCTGCTACGGTCGCGACCTGGCCCGCGGTACCCCCGTCAACCAGGGCGAGGCCGTCGGCGTCATCGCGGCGCAGTCGATCGGCGAGCCGGGCACCCAGCTCACCATGCGTACCTTCCACATGGGCGGCACGGCGCAGGTGGTGGACTCTTCGTTCCTTGAAGCCTCCTATGAGGGCAAGGTGCAGATCCGCAACCGCAACGTGGTGCGCAACTCGGAAGGCCAGCAGATGGTCATGGGCCGCAACATGGCGGTGCTCATCCTCGATGAGACCGGCAAGGAGCGCGCCACGCACCGCGTCGCCTATGGTTCGCGCATCTTCGTGGACGATGGCGACAAGGTGAAGCGCGGCCAGCGTATCGCCGAGTGGGATCCCTATACCCGCCCGATCCTCACCGAAATCGAGGGTCGCGTGGCGTTCGAGGACCTGGTCGACGGCATCTCCGTTCAGGAAACGGCCGACGAGTCGACCGGCATCACCAAGCGTGAGGTCATCGACTGGCGTTCGACGCCGCGCGGCAGCGACCTGAAGCCGGCGATCGTCATCCAGGACGCCAAGGGCAAGGTCGGTAAGCTGTCGAAGGGCGGCGATGCGCGCTTCCTGCTCTCGGTCGAGGCCATCCTCTCGGTCGAGCCGGGCGCCCATGTGAAGCCTGGCGACGTGCTGGCGCGTATCCCGATGGAAAGCGCCAAGACCAAGGACATCACCGGTGGTCTGCCGCGCGTGGCCGAACTGTTCGAGGCTCGCCGTCCGAAGGATCACGCCATCATCGCCGAGATCGATGGCACGATCCGCTTCGGCCGCGACTACAAGAACAAGCGCCGCATCATCATCGAGCCGCATGACTC
>NZ_RZSA01000256.1:0-7249 GCF_003998075.1 Mesorhizobium sp. M2A.F.Ca.ET.037.01.1.1
CCTCTCCCCTTGGGGAGAGGTCAGCCGAGCGAAGCGGAGGCTGGTGAGGGGGAGCGCCGTTCAATACGGCCACTCGCCCCGTCCGAGCGCGCCGATATCCGCAACAATCCGCCCAAACGCCTCCGCCGCGCTGGGCACGGTCGAACGCGCGCGCAGAAAACTGTGCACCAGCCGCTTCTCCTCGCGCCACCACGCTTGTCCGCCAGCGGCAACACTCCGGTCGCGATAGGCCTCTCCGTCCGACGACAGCGGATCGCACTCGGCAGTGACGATCACTGTCGGCGGCAGTCTGGAAAAGTCACGATCCCTGAGCGGCGAGAACGTTGGGTCGTCGGGTGACTGCGCGGGCGCGGACCGGACGCGGCGGTAGAACTCAATGTCGGCGAGCGTCAGCAGGGGCGCCTCGGCGTGCTCGACATAGGAGCGCCCGGTCTCATCGCCGCCAAGGCCAGGATAGATCAGCACTTGGCCGACGGCGCGCCGCACATGCCGCCGCGCCGCCTGCGCCACCGCGGCGGCGAGATTGCCGCCGGCGCTTTCGCCGCAAAGCACGATCGGCAGCGCGCTGGTAGCGGCGACCCATTCGAACACCGCCAGCGCGTCGTTGAAGGAAGCCGGATGCAGATGTTCCGGCGCCAGCCGGTAGTCGGCCGAGACCACCTCGAATCCTGTGCCGGCGCAGATTTCGGCACAGATGTCGTCATGGCTGTCGAGATCGCCGAGGACAAAACCGCCGCCGTGATAATAGACGACGATCGCCGCTTCCAGCTTGCCCGCCATGCGATAGCGGCGGACCGGGATCGGATGCGAGCCCGTCGCCACGAGGCCGTCGCTGGCCGTCACGCCCTCCGGACGACCTTGGTGAAACGCCACGCACATCCGACCATAGACGGCGCGCTGCTCGGGTATGAATGCCGCAACGATCTCCGGCGGGTACCAACTGTTGACCTTGTCGATGTATTCCCAAAGCTCCGGGTCGAGCCGATCGGCATATTTGCCGCGGCTCGCCGAATCGGTTGGGTCGCCGCCCACTGCCGTCAAAGCTCGGCGTAGAGCTGCGCCGCGTTCTCGAAGGTGAAGCGCAGCGGCACCGAACCCTCGACCTGCCACACATTCACCGTGTCGCCGGCCATCAGCCGGCAGGCGTCGAGCGTGTTGGTGACGGCGCCGCCATAGAGCCGGTTGGCGAGGTTGAGGATGCCGGTCTGGTGCATGGCGGCACTGGCGCTGCCGCAGGCATCCTTGGCCAAAAGCACGCGAAAGCCGCGCGCTACCGCATCCTTCACCGTGGCGTCGATGCAGGCCTCGGTCCAGACGCCGGCAATCACCAGCCATTCGATGCCCGCCGCCTTGAGCTTGTCGCCGAAATCGTTCCTGCCGAAGGCGCTTGCCTCCTGCTTGACCAGCATGGCCTCGCCGTTCCGCGGGGCCACTTCATGGCAGATCGCGGTCAGCGGATCGTCCTTGTCGGAAAAGGCCGACTTGCCGCTTTGGTCCACAGGGTGGAACGGCCGCGCCGCCGCGAGGTCGACGATATAGGCCCAGTGGTAAAGCGGCACGAAATTGCGCCGCGCCGCCTCCTGCAGGCGCTGCACATTGGCGAGGATGTCGGCAAACCCCTCGACCAGATAGCGCTCGTCCTTGCGATGCTCCTCCTGGAGATCGATGAACACCGCGGCCACCGTGCCGCGCCGGATGGAAATGGGCGTTTTCATGCAATGTGCTGTCGGTATGTGGGCGCTACTTGTCAAGAAATTCGTCTTCATAAGGAAACCGCGAGAGCAGCTCGGTCCCGGTCTCGGTGATGAGAATCTCGTCCTCGAGCTTGACGCCCTCGCGGCCGCCTTTCTCGCCGATATAACTTTCCACGCTCACCACCATGCCCGGCACGATGATGCCGTCGCGGCCATAGGTCTCGTAGTCCATCGAGTGGGCGATGAAAGGCGTCTCGCCATGCATGCCGACGCCGTGCATGACCGATGTGTAGCGCTGGTCGACGAAACGGTCGGGGATTTTCCACGCCTTCTCGGCAATCTCGCGAAAAGCCATGCCGGGCTTCACGATGCCGATATTGTGCTGCACCTGGTCGTGCGCCATGCGGTAGAGCGACTTCTGGTAGGGCGTCGGCTTGCCCGGGCCGCAGCGAAAGGTACGCGAGAAGTCGGAGTAGTAGCCGTAGCAGCCGATCGTGTCGGTATCGAGCGCGACCAGTTCGCCCGGCCTGATCTTGCGGCCGCTCGCTTCGTTGAACCACGGATTGGTGCGCTGCCCGGAGGTCAGCAGCCGGGTCTCGATGAACTCGCCGCCCTGACGGATCACCTCGTGATACATGATGGCGAAGAGCTCGTTTTCGGAAACGCCGGGCTTGATCGCCTCGCGCACCGCAGCAACCGCGGCTTCGGCGCCGGCCATCGATGCTTGCAGGCACTTCACTTCCTCTGGCGTCTTCACCGCGCGCACCGCGAGGATCTCGCCCTGGCAGTCCTTCACCTCGCAGCCGCGCTTTTCCAGCGCCAGCGCCTGCAGGTGGCTGCAGCGGTCGAGCCCCAGCTTTATCGAGCCGCCGCCATGCTTTTTCAGAAGCTCGGTTATCTCGTCGGCGAAGGGGCCGGCGGTTTCGTCGTCGCGGCCGGAGACCGATGACCAGACCAGCTTGGACGGCCGCGCCTCGCCGATCGTGTCGAGCACCATCGAGACATGGTAGCTCTGCGGATATTCGAAGAGGACAATCGGCCCTTCGGTCGGAATGAAGAAGTAGCGGGTCGAATTGCGCAGGAAATAGCCGAACATGTTGCGCGAACCGGTGGCGTAGCGCTGGTTGTAAGGATCGAACAAAACGACGCCGCCATAACCCGCCTCGCGCATCCATGCGCGCAGCTTGGTAAGCCGTCCCTTACGCAGTGCGTCGGCGTCGATGAAGGACGGTTCGGTGTCCGACAACCACATGCCGCCCGCTGGATCGGCCGCTGCGGGGTGGCGCATGCGCTCCTTGAAGTCCACATCCTCGGTGCTGTCGGGATCGAATACGACGATGCTCATCAGAAGGTCTCCTGTTGCGGAGACCATAGCCGGCCAGGGTTTTGAGCTTGTGCGGCATTCCGCGATTGTTGTGCCGGATGCCGCAGGGCAATGGGCAGTGTAGCGATCCTTCGCGCCCCCCTCTGTCCTGCCGGACATCTCCCCCACGAGCGGAGAGATCAGATGTCGCGCAGGGCTTCGCCAATTGCCGAAGTTGCAACAAGGGCGCGGCGCCGAGGCTGCCAATCTCCTCCCAAGTGGGGAGATGGCCGGCAGGCCAGAGGTGGCGCTGTCCCGCCAGCGTCTCATCGCGCCAGCGCGCACTGCACCCTAATGCCTCCGCATCGCCTTCGGCGCGTGCCCATGCTCCTCGCGAAAAGCCCTCGCAAAACTCGACATCGAAGCAAAGCCGCAGGCCAGCGCCACATCGCGCACCATCAGTGTCGAATGCGCCAAAAGGTCGGCCGCCCGCTTCAGCCTGAGCCGCCGGTAATAGCCGTTAGGCGAGATATCCAGCTCGGCGCGGAAATTGCGCTCGAGCTTGTCGGGCGACACACCGAGCCGCTCCGCAAGTTCCGCCATGCCGAGCCGCTCCTCCACCGCGTCCTCCATGATGGCGATGGCCGATAGAACCAGCTCGTTCTGCACCCCGGTGCGCAGCCTGAGCGGCATCAGCTTGCGGTCGACGCTGGAGCGCAGTGGACTGTGCACGAACCATTCAGCGACACCCGCCGCGAGCTCGGCGCCACAGTCGCGCGTGATGATCTCCAGCATCATGTCGAGGCTGCCGACGCCGCCGGCCGAGGTGAAACGCTTGCGGTCGATGACGAAGAGATCGCGCCGAAGCTCGATATCCGGAAACGCTTCGGTGAAGGCGGGCTGGCTGGTCCAGTGCAAGGTGCAGGCATGGCCGTCGAGCAGCCCGGCGCGAGCGAGGAAGAAGGCGGCGTCCGCGACAGCGCCGATATAAGCGCCGCTGCGCAGGCTCTTGCGGATCCAGCTCATCGCTTCATCGGCCACGACATGGTCGGCATCGCCGCCGGAGCAGACGACGATGCGGTCGACCTTCGGCGCGTCCGCCGCGGAAAAGCCGGGCTGGATGACGACGCCGTTGGAGGCTTCGACCGTGCCCGGATCGGCGCCGACGATCACCCAGTGGTAGCACTCGCGCTTGGCAAGAATGTTGACGGCGCGCAGCGGCTCGATAACGGACGAAAACGCCATCATCGGAAAGCCGGGAAAGACCAGCACCGCGAAGGTAAGAGGCGCTCCGCCCACCGCCTGTTTTTCCACGTTGCGTGAATTCATGGTTGGCGGCCGTAGCGCGGCAGGACGATATCGGCGGTCAGCGGCGCCAGTTCCATGCCGCTCGCCAGCGCCGGGTTAAGCCAGATCATCTCGTCGATCTCCGCCGCGGGGATCGGCTCGTCTGTGATGGAAAGCTCGAACAGCTCGGCCTCGACACGGGCATCTGGCTCGTTCGCGGCAGGCGCCGAAAACAAACCGAGATGCGAGGCAGCGCCCGGATCGACGACGATGCCCAGTTCCTCGCGCAATTCGCGCGCCAGGGCTGCGGCCGGCAACTCACCCGGCTCGATCTTGCCGCCGGCCTGCATGAAGGCTTTTGTGCCGCGCTTGCGCACCAGCAGCAGCCTGCCGCCTTCGTCGCGGATCACCGCGGCGGCGATGCGGATTGTCCTGGTCGTCACTGTTCCGGAATGGCTGGAGGTCACGACAGGCTGTTTCCCGGCGGCGGTTTTGGTGGCAGAGAGGCCGGACTGTATCGGGCACGTGCGCGCCCTTGCAACGGAGAAACGACCAGGAAGTTTGCGGCAACCGCCGCAGCTTGCTCTTATGCAATTTTCTTGACCTGTACGCCGATGCGACGTACATAAGGCGAAGGAGCAAGGACATGGAAACTTTCCATGATGAAATTCGAGAGATCGAGGAGCGCAGCAGCGAGCGGATGAACTTCCGCACAAAGCCGCGCATCAAGAAAGCCATTCAGCAAGCCGCAGCTCTTGCCGGTGTCGACGACTCGGTTTTCACAATGAATGCCGCATACAAGGCCGCCATGGGAAACGATTGAGGCTCATGAGCGCACCGCTCTGCGGCCTGTCGACCATGCTGCCTTCTTTGCGGCCCTCGAAAATCCGCCGCAGCCGACGGATCGGCTGCGGGCGTCGTTTGCGCGCTATGTCAAAACCGTCATTTCCAAGTGACGCGGCAGCCCGAAGTCGCCAACGTCATAGAGCCGTTCGATCCTGAAAAGCACGATCGAACGGCTTTTTCCTGTGGCGTAGATCAGGTCGACAATTTCTTCAAAAGGACCGCCAACAAGCTATCCAAAGCCGACAATCTTCGGGTCTTCGTGATGGTCAGTCCGGCCGGAGACCTGATCGGCTTTTACGCCATCAATTCGCACTCGGTGGATTATAGCGAGCTGCCGCACAAATACGCGAGAACCCGGCCGGGACATGGGAGCATCCCTGCGGCCTATCTGTCCATGATGGGTGTTGACCTGCGATTCGCAGGCAATGGATATGGCGGCGACCTTCTGCTCGACGCACTGGTGCGCATAGCGAGGGTTGCTGAGCAGATCGGAATTGCCGTTGTCATGCTGGACGTGCTGGATTGCGGCGACCCAGCCAAGGTGGCGCGCAGAAAGAAGCTCTATCTCGATCATGGTTTCACCGCATTGCCGTCCAACGAATTGCGGTTGTTCCTGCCGGTCAAAACCGTTCAGGACTTATCTTGATGCACAGCAATCTGTAGGCCGAGCCTCGGCTTGCAACGGAGAGACAATACGATGTTCGCGGCAACCGCCATCGACGCCAAGGACAAGCCGGCCTTCTATAAGGAGTTGGCCGCGCAATTGAAAGCGTTGCTGGAAGGCGAGGGCGATTCCGTCGCCAATGCCGCCAACACGGCGGCGCTGATCTACCAGATGGTGCCCGACCTCAACTGGGCCGGCTTCTATTTCCTCGCCTCCGATGACGAGCTGGTGCTCGGGCCTTTCCAGGGCAAGCCGGCCTGCGTGCGCATTGCCGTCGGCAAGGGCGTCTGCGGCAAGGCCATTGAGCTCGACATGTCGATGCTGGTCAAGGACGTCAACGAATTCCCCGGCCACATCGCCTGCGATGCCGATTCGCGCTCCGAGCTGGTGGTGCTGTTGCGCGACGCCGATGGCGCGTTCGGCGTGCTCGACCTCGACAGCCCGCTGCCGGGTCGCTTCGACAAGGAGGACCAGGCCGGTATCGAGAAACTGGCCGCTATCTATGTAGCGGCGTGCGAGTTCGAGGACTGAGGGCACAGGCTCGCTGCGATTGGAGCGTTCGAAGGGCCGTCAGGATCACGCGTGCTTTTCCTGCGCGACGTCGTTGAAGAAGTCCACCAGTGAGAACGGCGCGCGTTCGCCGAGGCAAAGCTCCAGCACCTGGCGCGCGTCCGGGGCTTCGGCGGCGGCGCGGGCAAACATCGGATTCTCATAGTCGGCAAGTGCCTTCTCGATGTCGTACGGGTTCGCGGCAATCGCCTTGCCGAGCTCGGCGCCGTCGAACATTGCCAGGTTGGCGCCCTCGCCGGACGGTGGCATGAGGTGCGCGGCATCGCCGAGCAGTGTCACGCCTGCGACGCGACCCCAGCGGTGTTCATCGGGCAGCGTGTAGATCATGCGCGGAACCGGCGCGGTTTCGCCGTCGGTGATCAGCGTGGTGAGCGCTGGCGCCCAGCCTTCAAACTCGGCGGCGATCCGGGTTCTGGCGGCGTCGGCATCGGTGAAGTCGATGCGTGCGAACCATCCCGCGGGCCGGCTCAATTGAACATAGGTGTGGAGGACGCCTCCCGCTTCTCGATGCGCGGCGATCGCATTTCCCGGGGCAGCCGCAAACATTGTGCCCAAGCCGACCACTTCGGCGGCGGCGGGGTGTCGATCGTCAACATCATATAGATACGTCTCGATGAACGTTGCGCCGACATAACGTGGCGTTGCGTCCGACAGTAGCGGCCGCACCTTCGACCATGCGCCGTCAGCCCCCACGAGAAGCCCGGTTTCGACAGCCGATCCGTCGGTGAAGGTCAGTTCGTGCCGGCCGCCACCCAGAGCGGCGACGCCGGCAAGCTTCTTTCCCCAGCGGATGCTGTCGGCGGGCAGCGAGTCTATCAGAATGCGCCGCAGATCGCCGCGCAGCACTTCGGGTCGGCCGCCATCGTCCGCTTCCTCAAGCAGCAC
>NZ_RZSA01000257.1:0-7247 GCF_003998075.1 Mesorhizobium sp. M2A.F.Ca.ET.037.01.1.1
TCCCGAAATATGGCGCGGCGGCCGCCGGGGGCACGGCGCCCGACGCGCTGTCGCTCGACCTGATCTACACGCCGTCCTTCGCCGCCGCCGGCCAGCTGGAGGACATCACCGACTGGGCGAAATCCTTGCCCTATTTTTCGAGCCTCTCGCCGGCGCATGTGAAGACCGGCACCTATAAGGACCGCATCTACGGCCTGCCGTTCTCGGCCGACGCCTCGGTGCTGATCTGGAACAAGAAGCTGTTCAAGCAGGCGGGGCTGGACCCGGAGAAGGGGCCGACGAACTGGGCCGAGATCGCGGCCGACGCCGAAAAGGTCAACGCGCTCGGCGGCGACATCAAGGGGTTCTACTTCTCCGGCAATTGCGGCGGCTGCAACATCTTCACCTTCACGCCGCTGATCTGGGCCTCGGGCGGCGACATCCTCTCCGAGGACGGCTCGAAGGCGACGCTCGACAGCCCGCAACTGCGCGGCGCCATCGACCTCTACCGCTCGATGATCAAGAAGGGGCTGGTGCCGGAGGGCGCGCAGACCGACACCGGCGCCAATTTCTTCGCCGCCTTCGCCGGCGGCAAGATCGGCATCTCGCCATCCGGCGCCTTCGCCATCGGCGCGCTCAACACGCAATATCCCGATATCGACTACGGCATCACCTTCCTGCCGGGCAAGGATGGCGGCTGGTCCTCCTTCGCCGGCGGCGACAATTTCGTCGTCACCAAGGGCACCAAGAAGATCGCCGTGGTGAAGGAGTTCCTGGACTTCGCCTATTCGCTGGAGGGCCAGACCATCCTCGCCAAATATGGCAGCCTGCCGGTGCGCAACGACATCGCCAAGGACGCGCTGAAGGACCTCGACCCGCGCTACCAGGTGGCGGCCGAGGCGATGGCCAAGGGCAGGACGCCCTATTCGGTGGTGTTCAACGATTTGATCAACTCCGCCAACGGTCCTTGGACTCAGATGGTCAACGAGGTGTTCTTCGGCGACGATGTCGACGGCGCCATCGCCAACGCGCAGGACACCATGCAGTCGATCATCGACCAGGCGCCGAACAAGTAGACACCAGGGCCTACAGGCGACGGGGATCGCGCAACGCTTCGCCGCCACGGCCCTGACCGGCCGCCCGCCCCGTCTCCCTGGCCGGGCGGCCGGGATGTTGCATCGCTGAACGGCAGGAACTGACGCGTTGAGAAAAATCACTCTCACTAGCATCGCCAGGTTGAGGGGCCGCGAGGTTCGCGCCCCCCTTCTCCCCTTGTGGGAGAAGGTGTCGCCGAAGGCGACGGATGAGGGGTGTTCCAGCGGAGTGAGACGCTGGCTTTTCCTGGAACACCCCTCATCCGTCTCGGCGCTTCGCGCCGATCCACCTTCTCCCACAGGGGGAGAAGGGAAGGTGCTGCCATGACTGCCATCACCGCCACATCCGCTCCCGCCCGCTCGCGCACCAGCGCCAGCCTGCGGCAATGGGTTGGCCTTCTCTACGTCCTTCCGGCCGTCGCTTTCGTCACCGTCTTCTTCGTCATCCCGCTCGGCATGACGGCGTGGATGTCGCTGAACAACTGGCCGCTGATGGGCGAGCATTCCTTCGTCGGCCTCGACAATTATGTCGCGATCGTGCGCGACACGCGGTTCTGGAACGCGCTGAAATTCACCTTCTATTACACGGCGATCGTCACCATCGCGATCTTCGCCGTCGCCTTCCCGCTGGCGATCTTCATCGAAAAGCCCCGCCCGCTCACCAATCTCTACCGCACCGCCTTCTTCATGCCGGCGGTGGTCGGCTTCGCTTCGGCGAGCCTGCTCTGGTCCTGGCTGCTCAACGTCGATTCCGGCCTGTTCAGCCCGGCCGCTTACGACCTCGGCCTGACCGAAAAGAAGGTCAATCTTCTCGCCACCTTCCAGCCGGCCTTCTGGTCGATCATCGCCATGGTGGTGTGGAAGGTCGCCGGCTTCACCATGATCATCCTGATGACCGGCCTACAGTCGATCCCGCAGGACCTGCAGGAGGCTGCCGTCATCGACGGGGCAGGGCCGTTCGCCAGGTTCCGGGCGATCACGCTGCCCTTGATGCGCCGCACGCTGGCGCTGGCGCTGATCCTGTCGGTCGCGGGCTCGATCCTCGCCTTCGACCAGTTCTACATCATTCTGCGCGGCGGCCCGCGCAACCAGACGCTGACGGCGGTCTACTGGATCTTCAACCAGTCCTTCGTCTCGTTCAAGCTCGGCTATGGCGCGGCACTCTCCATGGTGCTCCTGGCCATCCTGGTGGCGCTCAGCCTCATCCAGCTCTGGCTGCTGCGCAAGCCCGAGGGGCTCGACTGATGGCCGAGGCGATGTCGCAGAACCGCAAGGCCGCCTTCAGCCTCGCCAGGCATTCCACCGGCATCATCGCCTCGGTGCTGTTCCTGGCGCCGATCGTCTGGACGGTGCTCTCCACCTTCAAGCCGGCGCAGGAGGCGCGCCAGCCGCCGCTGCCGCCCTGGCCGACCACCGGCTTCTCGGTCGAGAATTACGAGACGCTGAACGCCTTCGGCGACGGGTTGTGGGTCTCGGCGCAGAACAGCATCTATGTCTCGGTGATGACGGTGCTGCTGTCGGTGCTGGTCAGCGTACTCGCCGGCTACGGCTTCTCGCGCTTCCGCTTTCCGTTCCGGGATTTCTTCTTCGTGCTCATCCTGTCGACGATCATGATCCCGTTCCAGTCGATCCTGACGCCGATCTTCCTGGTGCTGACCAGGCTCGGCCTGCACAATACTCTGACCGGGCTGGTCTGCGTCTATGTCACGCTGCAGCTGCCCTTCTCGATCTTCATGATGCGCAACGCTTTCGACGCCGTGCCGCGCGAGATCGAGGAGGCGGCGCGCATGGATGGCGCCAACAACGTCACCATGCTCGTCAAGGTGATGCTGCCTTTGGTCTGGCCGGGCGTTGTCACCATCGCGCTGTTCGCCTTCCTCGGCGCCTGGAACGAGTTTCTGGCCGCGCTCGTGCTGATGACCGACCAGTCCAAATTCACCTTGCCGGTGATGATGACGGCGCTCCAGTCCGGCCGCTTCGGCGCCATCGACTGGGGCGCGGTGCAGGCGGGCGTCACGGTGATGATGGTGCCCTGCCTGATCCTCTTCCTGGCGCTGCAGCGCTTCTACATCCGCGGCCTCATGGCCGGGGCCGTCAAGTAATTCGAATGGAGTGAAATCAAGACCGCATCGAGTCCCGCCGCCACAACCGACACTGCCAGGCCGAAGCTCGCCTTCCGGCCGTTGCCCGTGCCGCAGGTCGATGTGCGCGGTTTTTGGGGCGACCGTGTCGACGCGGTGGCTAGCAAGACCGCCGGCATCCTCTATGACCGCTGCGTCGAGGCGCGCATGCTGGAGCAGATCGATCCGGACCGGCCGTCGCCAGGCGTCGTCATCCCGTTCCATTCGCCGTCGCCGGACGAGGCCGACGGGCAGGGCGCCGAGTTCACCGGCTCGACGGTGACGACGCAGATGTTCTGGGATTCCGACTGGGGCAAGACGATCGAGACCGCCGCTTATTCGCTCTACCGCCGCCGCAACCCGGAGCTGGAGCAGAAGATCGACGCCGTCATCGATATGTACGGCAAGCTGCAGCAGGAGGACGGCTACCTCTCCAGCTGGTACCAGCGCATCCAGCCAGGTCTTCGCTGGACCAATTTGCGCGATTGCCACGAGCTCTACTGCGCCGGCCATCTGATCGAGGGCGCCGTCGCCTACTTCCAGGCGACGGGAAAACGCAAGCTGCTCGACATCATGTGCCGCTATGCCGACCACATCGCTTCGATGTTCGGCCCCGAGCCCGGCAAGAAAAAGGGGTATTGCGGCCATGAGGAGATCGAGCTGGCGCTGGTGAAACTGGCGCGGGCGACCGGCGAGAAGAAATACATGGAGCTCGCCAAATGTTTCATCGACCAGCGCGGGCAGCAGCCGCATTATTTCGACGAGGAGGCGCGCGCCCGCGGCGCCGATCCGAAGGCCTATCACTTCAAGACGTACGAGTATAACCAGTCGCACAAGCCGGTGCGCGAGCAGGACAAGGTCGTCGGCCACGCGGTGCGCGCGATGTATCTCTATTCCGGCATGGCCGATATCGCGACGGAATATGGCGACGACACGCTGCGCGTAGCGCTCGACCGGCTCTGGGACGATCTGATGACCAAGAGCCTCTATGTCACCGGCGGCCTTGGGCCGTCGGCGCACAATGAGGGCTTCACCAGCGACTATGACCTGCCCAACGAGACAGCCTATGCCGAGACCTGCGCCTCGGTCGGCCTGGTGTTCTGGGCAAGCCGCATGCTCGGCATGGGGCCGAACGCGCGTTACGCCGACATGATGGAACGGGCCTTGTACAACGGCTCGATCTCCGGCCTGTCGCTCGACGGCTCGCTGTTCTTCTACGAGAATCCGCTGGAGAGCAGGGGTGGCCATCACCGCTGGAAATGGCACCGCTGCCCCTGCTGCCCGCCCAATATCGGCCGCATGGTGGCCTCGATCGGCAGCTATTTCTACGGCCTCGCCGACGACGCGCTGGCCGTCCATCTCTATGGCGACTCGAGCGCTCGTTTCGAGATCGCCGGCCGCCAGGTTACCCTGGTCCAGACCAGCAACTATCCCTGGGACGGCGCCGTCGCGATCGAGGTCGGACCTGAGGCGCCGGTTGCGTTCACGCTTCACCTGCGCGTGCCGGTGTGGTGCCGCAAGGCCGCGCTTCGGGTAAACGGCAAGCTGGTCGATCTCGAAGCGGCGACGGTCGACGGTTACGCCGCGATCCGCCGCGAATGGCGCCAGGGCGACAAGGTCGAGCTCGACCTTGAAATGTCGATGGCGCGCCTCTTCGCCAACCCGCAGGTGCGGCAGGACATCGGTCGTGTCGCGCTGGCGCGGGGCCCGCTGATCTATTGCGTCGAGGAGACCGACAATGGCGGTGGGCTGCACCGCATCGCCCTGCCGCGCGAGGCAAGGCTCGAGGCTCACAAGGAGCCAAACCTGCTCGGCGGCGTCGTCACGCTTTCGGCGATCGGCAGCAGGGCCGAGACGGAGAGCTGGGGCGCCGATCTCTATCGCCGCGAGCCGCCGGCGACTGAGGCGACGAAGCTCAAGGCGGTTCCCTATTTCGCCTGGGACAATCGTGAGCCCGGCGAGATGCTGGTCTGGCTGAGGGAAGGGTAGGGCGCGCTGGCCGCGCTTCCGCGTATGACGAGTGAGCCCTCCTCATCGAGGCGCAGTCCTACCGAGGATCGGCTATTGGCGCGGACAGAGCCTGTGCCTCCATCGGCGGAACATACGTGTCGATGTTCATGCTCACTTCCGTCACCAGCTTGCGGCGAAGAGCCGTGACATAATCGTGCGGTTGCTTCGGTGACATCACGAAGGCTTGTGAACCGCCGATGACAGATTGGGCAAAGTAGGAGGCCAGCGGCTGGCGGGGGTCCTCGTCATCCGCCGGTATGGCGATCGCGTTGATCGTGTAGCCCTTGGCGATCGCGTTCTCCCGGCTCGGCTGGACGGGCAGCCCGTCATTGTTCTCGCCATTGGAAGAGATGTCGATCACCTTCTTCATGGCGGTCCCGGGGAACTCGTCGAGCAGAAGGCCTCCGACATCGATTGCCGTTGAAACCGAAGTTCCACCCCTGCCTCGCCGCATATGGCCGGTGTCGCCTGTATTGCTGATCACCGACGCGGCGGCCTTAGCATCGTCCAGGCCGCAGATGCGCGTCCATGGCAGCACGGTGCGCGAGCGACCGGGGCTCGACCATTCGAAATAGGCCACGCCGATGCAACCGATATAGTTCTGCGAGATGGCGCGGATGATTTCCGGCGAGGTGAGCGCTTCGGCATGGCCCTCACGCTGCAGGTCGGCAATCTTCGGATCAATCGAAGAGGAGAAGTCCACCGCGAAGACGACGGCGACGTCAACCTGCATCGACGGCGGATCTATGTTGGTTGCGTCTGCGGCAGGTCCCCAAAGGACCGCGGCTGGCAGTGTCGCCAGCATCGCCAATGAAAGCGCACGCCTTGCCCCTTTGCCGTCGGAGCCCGGTGTCCTGTGAAGACCGTCCACCATCTTACCCTCCATCTCGATACAGGTCGTTTTCCATGCAACGCGGTCTCGGTCGTTGGGACCGGCGTGGGCCGTCGCCGGAAAGGTCAGCGGATTGTCTCCTTCCGACCTGCATTGACGACGATGAGCGTCGCCTGACCGGCCAGGCGCCTGCTGCCAATGCCGCGTCGGCTCTGCCCGGACTGGCTCGCAGGGACGCCGTCGACGTTCGGTTCGACATCGCGACCGACAGGATCGATCCGAGGATGATCGCCGCGCCGAGCGCGCCTGCCGCAGAAGAGCGCTCGCCAAGGAAGATCGCCGCGCCCAGGGCGCCGAACACGCTTTCCGCGCTGACGATCACCGCGGCGTGGCTGGCCGAAGTGAAACGCAGGGCGGCAGTCTGGATGCCGAAGGCGGCCGCGGTCGAGAAAACCCCGAGCACCACCAGTTCGGGACCGGCCTCGGAAGCCGCCGACAATGACAGATTGCCTTGCACCGCCCCGAGCGGCAGGGCTATCGCGGCGGCGGCAAGGAACTGCGCCGCGGCGGCCGTGAAGGGGCGCGCATAGGCATGCATGTGGCGCCCGAGCTCGACCGTCCACAGCGCATAGCAGCCCGCCGAGAGGAGGGCGGTGAGGTCGCCGGCGCCGAAACCGGTAATCCCGCCCGACAACAGCAGGCAGCCCATCACCGTGGATCCGGCGGCGGCGACGAGACCTGCCTTCGGACGTTCACCCATGAGCAGCCAGGCGGCCAGCGGCGTGATCACCGTTGCCGTGCTTACGAAGAAGCTTGCATTGGTGACGCTGGCGCCGAGATAGCAGAGCTGTTGCAGCATGATGGAGATGGCAAACAGCACGACCACCCGGGCCACGCTGGAGGAATGTGCGGAATCGGCCGGCGCTCGCCTTTCCGTCAGGACAAAGGGCAGCACCAGCAGCCCGCCGATCAAGCAGCGCAGCCCGACTGCGCTCAGTGCGTCGAGATGATCGAGCACCGTCTTTTGCGCCACGTTTCCGAAGCCCCAAAGCGCGGCCGCAAACAGAAGCAGCAGATTGGCCGTGACCTTCGACATTCGCCGCACCCCTGGGCCGGAACCACGCTGCTGGTTGAGTTACCGTTAATTCAGCAGCGTCTAAATGAAGTGCGTCACGGTAACGCTTGGGTGGCGTCGCGCTGGAGCTTGCGAGG
>NZ_RZSA01000258.1:0-7201 GCF_003998075.1 Mesorhizobium sp. M2A.F.Ca.ET.037.01.1.1
CCGCCATATTCCTGCGCGGTGCCAGGCAGGAAACCCGGCACATCGACGAAGGTGACGATGGGAATCGAGAAACAGTCGCAGAAGCGCACGAAGCGCGCCGCCTTCCGGCTGGCGTCGGAATCGAGCACGCCGGCCAGCACCATCGGCTGGTTGGCGACGAAGCCCACCGTGCGCCCCTCGACGCGACCGAAGCCGGTGACGATGTTTCTCGCAAAACTCTGTTGGATTTCGAAGAAATCGCCTTCGTCGGCGACCTTCAGGATCAGCTCCTTGATGTCATAGGGCTTGTTGGCGTTGTCGGGGATCAGCCGGTCGAGCGACAGGTCGTGGTCCGTCACCGACTGGTAGCACTCGATCTCGGGGATCTCCGCCGTGTTAGATGCCGGCAGCAGATCGACCAGCCGGCGCATCTGCAGCAGCGCCTCGACATCGTTGTCATAGGCGCCGTCGGCGATCGAGGATTTGGTCGTGTGGACGGAAGCCCCGCCGAGGCTTTCGGCGGTCACCGTCTCGTTGGTCACCGTCTTCACCACATCCGGTCCAGTGACGAACATGTAGGAAGTGTCGCGCACCATGAAGATGAAATCGGTCATGGCGGGCGAATAGACATCGCCGCCGGCGCAGGGGCCCATGATCAGCGATATCTGCGGGATCACGCCTGAGGCGAGCACATTGCGCTGAAAAATCTCGGCATAGCCGCCGAGCGCGGCCACGCCTTCCTGGATGCGCGCGCCGCCTGCGTCATAGAGCCCGATAATCGGCGCGCGGTTGCGCAGCGCCATCTCCTGGACCTTGATGACCTTTTCGGCATGCGCCTCCGACAGCGAACCGCCGAACACGGTGAAATCCTTGGCGAAGATATAGACCGGGCGGCCGTTGACGGTGCCCCAGCCGGTGACGACGCCGTCGCCGGCGATTTTGGTTTTCTCCATGCCGAAATCGGTCGAGCGATGCTCGACATACATGTCGAACTCCTCGAACGAGCCCTCGTCGAGGAAGACCTCGATACGCTCGCGGGCGGTGAGCTTGCCCTTCTTGTGCTGCGCCTCGATACGGTCCTTGCCGCCGCCCATGCGGGCAATATCGCGGCGGCGTTCGAGTTCCTTCAGCACGTCTTTCATCGCTGGTCCCCAAAACGGATAAGTGGTTTGTGGTAATGGCGAGGGCAGGAGAGCGCAAGCACCCTCGTTTTGCTGCATTGCAACATGACGCCCCTTGCATTTCGGGCCGGACTCGGCCATATGCAGCCCATAGGCGCTTGGGCCGGCCTGTCCGGCTTTCTCCACGAATGAGACTGGTTGCGTCTGTTTTCCCTCTTTCAAATCGGCCTCGGTCGATCGGCAAGACGGCGAAAAAGCCCCGGGGCATGACGTCCGCGGGCACGACAGCGCAGCCGCGCGGACGTTTCCCGTCCGCCGCCTTGTCGTTTCCTTATATTTGTTTCGACGGCAGGTTGCGCCCTGCCGCCATCGACGTTTGCGGCGATTGCGCCGCTTGAAAGAAGATGAATTTGACCAACGAAAACACTCTCCCCAACAACGACGCTGGGGAACTCTCCGGTTTCGCGGCCCTTGGCATCGGCGGCGCGCTGCTGAAGGCCACGCTTGCCGCGGGCTTTAAAGAGCCGAAGCCGATCCAGGTGCAGGCCATCCCGCCGCAGCTCGAAGGCCGCGACATATTCGGCATCGCCCAGACCGGTTCGGGCAAGACGGCTGCCTTCGCGCTGCCGATCCTGTCGAAGATCATCGGCCTCGGCACCAAGCGCCGGCCAAAGACGGCGCGCGCGCTAATCCTGGCGCCGACGCGCGAGCTCGCCGTGCAGAACGAGGACACCATCAAGCTGCTCGCCAAGGGCGCGCATATCTCGACCGCGCTGGTGCTCGGCGGCGTCTCGCGCTTCAGCCAGGTGAAGAAGATCGCGCCCGGCGTCGACATCCTGATCGCCACGCCTGGGCGGTTGACCGACCTCGTGCGGGAAGGCGACCTTATCCTTGCCGACACCAAATGGCTCGTCCTCGACGAGGGCGACCGCATGCTCGACATGGGTTTCATCAACGACGTCAAGCGCATCGCGAAGGCGACCGCGCCGGACCGCCAGACGGCGCTGTTCTCGGCAACCATGCCCGACGAGATCGCCGAGCTTGCCAAGGGCCTCCTGAAGAATCCGGTCCGCGTCGAAGTCTCGCCGCAGAGCACGACCGCCGCCGAGATCGTGCAGAGCGTGGTGCTTGCCCGCACAAGGCAGAAGCGCCAGGTGCTGTCCAAGATGCTGGTCGACGAGGCGATGCGCACGGTGATCGTGTTCTCGCGCACCAAGCATGGCGCCGATCGTGTCACCAAGGATCTTGTGCGCGACGGTTTTGAAGCCGCCGTCATCCACGGCAACAAGTCGCAGAACGCCCGTCAGAAGGCGCTCAACGATTTCCGCGACGGCTCGGTTCGCATCCTGGTGGCGACCGATATCGCGGCGCGCGGCATCGACGTGCCCGGCATCAGCCATGTCGTGAATTTCGACCTGCCGGACGAGGCTGAAAGCTACGTCCATCGCATCGGCCGCACCGGCCGCAACGGCAGGGACGGCATCGCGATCACGCTCTGCGACCCCTCCGAGAATGCCAAGCTGCGGCAGGTCGAGCGTATCATCCGCATGAAGCTGCCGGTCGTTGCCGACCACCTCGGCAGCCCGGATCCGCAGCGCGACCCCAGGGAAAAGACCGAGCGCCATTTCGAGCCGGCCAATGACCGCGAGCATCATGGCGGCCGCCGCGACGGCCGCCGACCGGGCAATGGCGGTGGCAAGAAGCACTTCACCGGCAAGCCCAACGGAGAGCGCGGACCGAAGCCGCAGGGCGAACGCCCGGCGGCCGCGCAGCCGAACGGCGAGCGCAAACCCGGCGGTTTCAAGCGCTTCAAGGGCAACAACAAGCGCCGCTTCGGCGGCAAGCGTCCGGCGAACCGCGCTGCTTGAGCTCATCAAATCTGATCGAGGAACGGCCGGAGCGAATGCTCCGGCCGTTTTTCGTTTCACTGGCCAGATTGCTGCTGCATCAACGCCTTCACCCAGACCACGATACGCTCCGTTAGAAAGCGTGTGGTCTGCGGCGACAGCACATCGCCGGCGATGACGTGATTGTCCGGATCGCCGGTATCGTCGACCGGCACCAGCTCGTGCGGACCGCCCCAGCGCCCGGCGATCTCGCGTGTGCGATCCGGCCGCACCACCTTGTCGGAATCCGAGAAGATGAACAGGGCAGGGATCTTTGCCTTCTCGACCGGCGCGGTATAGGCAAGCTCGGTGAGCGCGGCCATCGGCAGCACCGCTTTCATCGGGTATTTGGTCGTCCAGAATTTTTCGTGCAGCGCGTTGCGTGCCGGGAAACTGCGCTCCTTGCCGCCGACAAGTTCGGCGATCTGCCTGCCCCAGGGCATGGTCAGCAACTCCGCGCCGGAGGCCTTGACGCCGAAATTCGGCGATATGAACGCGATGGCCGCGACACCGTCGGATGCGCCGGGCTGCGTTGCGGCCCACGCCGCCAGCGAGCCGCCGGTCGAGGTTCCGATGACGATCACCTTGTCGCCGATTTCGCGCCCAATGGCCAAAGCCTCCTCATAGTCGTTGATCCACGCATTGACGCTGCCTTGCGCCATAGCCACGCCGTCCTGGCCGTGACCGGTCAGCCGCGTGTAGAAAAGGTTGGCCTCCAGTTCATCCGCAATGTCGTCCGGCAAGGGGCGGACCTCGCCTTTAGAGGCGGAAAAGCCGTGGATGTAGACGATGGCCAAAGGCGTCTTGGCGTGGACCATCGGGTTCGCCCAGATGATCTCCTTGTCGAGCCCGTCGCGTATGTTGGGCACGGCAGCCTCTTCACGCGCCAGATAGGCCTGCGGATCGTCGCCGATCACCCATGGATTGAAGCGGATTGTGGTGTCTACCGGCACGCGCGGGCCGAGAAAGAAGCCGGCGACCAGGATGACTGCAAAGCCAAGCACCGCCAGCACGATCCGCCGCCCCATTCCAGTCTCCAAGCAATGATTCTCAACCTATGGCCGTCCCCGCCGGCAGGCAATCGTCGTTTCGCCGGCTTATGTCGCCTTGTCGCGGGACGGGTCTTTTTTGCCCGCCGGCCTGCGATCGAAATGCAGCGGCCGACCCCGCCAGTGGGTGGTGAGCCCGATGACGAAGCGGCCGATCGGCCGCGGCAGCAGGCCGAGCAGCTTCACCGGCCAGCTTATGTGATACGGGAAGGTGACTTCGAAGCCGCCCTTCCTGATGCCGCGCGCCATGCGGCGCGAGGCGCGATGCACAGGCATGAGGCCCGGCATCGGCAGCTTGTTCTTTTCGGTCAAAGGCGTGTCGATGAACCCCGGATTGATGACCTGGATGCGGATGTTCATCTTGTCGAAGTCGTATTTCAGCGACTCCGCCAGGATGTTGATCGCGGCCTTGGTGCCGCCATAGGCCGCCGTTGTCGGCCAGCCGGAATAGGCGGTGACCGATCCGACAAGAACGACATGGCCGCGTCCGCGCACGCGCATATGCTCGACGACAGGCACCACGCCGTTGACGATGCCGAAATAGTTCACGGCGAAGGAACGATGGAAATCGCGCACCACCAGATTCTCTCCGGGGGTGGCGATGTAGTTGCCGGCGTTGAAGACGGCAAGCACGATCGGTCCCATCTGCTCCTCGATCGCGGCGGCCGTGCGGGCCATGCCCTGCTCGTCGGTGACGTCGCAGGGAAAGGACCTCACATGCCCGGACATTTGCGCCGTTTCGACGATCAGCGTGTCGGCTGGATCTTCCGGTAGCGACGTCACCGCCACGGCATAGCCTTGATTGGCGAGATCCTTGGCCAGCGCGCGACCAAGCCCGCTGCTGCCGCCCGTGATCCAGGCGACACCCTCTTTCGGATTGGCCCGGTAGAGTGTCATAGGGTGTCCTGCGGATGTTCCGGTTTGCTCTAGCGGCGGAGAATTCGGTTGAAAAGAGCGGTTTTGCACTTGGCACCGAAATGGTCGCGAGCGTTGCACCATCCGCAATGCGACTGGACCAGGCAAAATCTTGCCTTGAAACCGCGGCGTCCGGTTTTTAGGGTCTCGCCGCACACATGAAGGAATCCCACATGCCCCGTTCAGTGATCGAAGCGATCGGCAACACGCCCCTAATCCGGCTCAACAAGGCTTCGGAAGCGACCGGCTGCGAGATCCTCGGCAAGGCCGAGTTCATGAATCCGGGGCAATCGGTGAAGGATCGGGCCGGCCTGTTTATCATCCGCGACGCCGAACAGCGCGGGCTGCTCAAGCCCGGCGGGCTCATCGTCGAAGGCACTGCCGGCAACACCGGCATCGGCTTGACGCTGGTCGCCAAGGCGCTCGGCTACCGCACCGTGATCGTCATCCCCGACACGCAGAGCCAGGAAAAGAAGGACACGATCAAGATCTTGGGCGCGGAGCTCATCGAAGTACCGGCCGTGCCCTACAAGAACATCAACAACTACATAAAACTGTCGGGCCGGCTTGCCGAGCAACTGGCGCGCTCGGAGCCGAACGGCGCGATCTGGGCCAACCAGTTCGACAATGTCGCCAACCGCGACGGTCATGTCCGCACGACGGCCGAGGAAATCTGGGCCCAGACCGGCGGCAAGGTCGATGGCTTCGTTTCGGCCGTAGGCTCCGGCGGCACGCTCGCTGGTGTCGCGCTGGGCCTCAAGGACAAGAGCAAGGACGTCAAGATCGCGCTCGCCGATCCGCTGGGCGCGGCGCTCTACAGTTTCTACACCAGCGGCGAGTTGAAATCCGACGGCAGCTCGATCACCGAAGGCATCGGGCAGGGCCGCATCACCGCCAATCTGGAAGGCTTCAGGCCGGACTTCTCCTTCCAGATCCCGGACGAGGAAGCGTTGCCGATCATCTTCGACCTGATCCAGGAAGAGGGCCTCTGTGTCGGCGGCTCGACCGGCATCAACATCGCCGGCGCCATCCGGCTGGCGCGCGAGCTCGGACCGGGCCACACCATCGTGACGATCCTTGCCGACTACGGCACGCGCTACCAGTCCAAGCTCTTCAATCCGGAGTTCCTGCGCGGCAAGAACCTTCCGGTGCCGGGCTGGATGGAAGAAAGGGCCGACATTTCCGTGCCGTTCGAAAAGGTAGCATGATGGCGCACAAGACAGCGGCGCTTTTTCGCGACGACGCCTATCAGATGACGGCCGAGGCCGAGGTTGTCGCCGTCAACGATCGGGGTGGCATCCTTCTCGACCGCACCATCTTCTACGCCACGTCGGGTGGACAGCCGGGCGATGCCGGCATGCTCGAACGAGCGGACGGCGGCCGCATCGCGATCGCCGCCACCATCACCGGCGAGACCAAGGATGAGATCATCCACGTGCCGGCGCCGGAGCAGCTGCTCCCCGCTGTCGGCGAAAGGCTGAAGCTCTCGATCGACTGGGAGCGGCGGCACCTTCTGATGCGCATGCATACCGCCTGCCACCTGCTGACGGTCGTTTGCCCGTTTCCGATCACCGGGGCCGCGGTCGCCGAGGACGACAGCCGTGTCGACTTCGATATCCCCGACACCGGCTTCACCAAGGAAGATGTTACGGCCCGGCTGATGGAGCTGGTGCGCGCCGACCATCCGATCTTCACCCGGTTGATCACCGACCAAGAGCTCGCCGCCAATCCCGGCCTGGTCAAATCGAAGAACGTCCGCCCGCCGGTCGGCACAGGAAAAATCCGCCTGGTCTGCATCGGCGACAACGGCTCGGTCGACAGCCAGCCCTGCGGCGGCACGCATGTGAAGTCGACCGGCGAGGTCGGCGAGATTCATATCGGCAAGATCGAGAAGAAAGGCCGCGAGAACCGCCGCTTCCGCATCCGCTTCGGACCAATGCCGGCGAACTGAGGCGGGCCAGGGAGAACAAAAAATGGCGCAGGACAGTCCTTTCATCGTCGACGCCGACTGGCTGGAGAAGCAGCTTGGCGAGCCCGGCCTCACCATCATCGACGCCTCCTGGTATCTGCCGGCGCAAAAGCGAGACGCCCGCGCCGAATACGATGCCGCGCACATTCCCGGTGCGCGCTTCCTCGACCAGGATGCGGTTTCCGATCCGGATTCCAAATTGCCGCACACTTTGGCTTCGCCGCAGCACTTTGCCCAATATGTCGGCGCCATGGGCGTTACGGCCGATGACACCATCGTCAT
>NZ_RZSA01000259.1:0-7183 GCF_003998075.1 Mesorhizobium sp. M2A.F.Ca.ET.037.01.1.1
CTTGCGCATGCACTTCGAGCCCGATGATGATTTCCCAGTCGCCGGTGGCGCCGGGGATCAGACGTTTCGCGTCAGGGGTGCGGGTGTCGATGATGCTCATGGAGGCCTGCGTATCTTAGAATTCGCGATATGCAAAACGCATATTTCGGTGCGCAACTTCGCTAGTGCAAACCGCCCTGCGAGACAAGCGTAAAGCCCACACGCTGGCCTTTTCCGCTACGTTCGCCTATGGGACACTCCTCCCAATGGAGAGTGGATGTCCACTTACGCTCAGTCCCGGTGAAGCCCTGACCTCGTAGCGAGGCAGGGCAGAAAAACCTGAAACCCCGTGCCGCGATGTCTCGCGGCGGCGGCTTTTGTTGTTTTTCCCGGGACTTTATCCAATGGACATTTCGCGCAGCGCATGACCCCGAAAATCGGAACCGATTTTCGGAAAGGATCATGCGCCAACCAAGAGTGCCACAGCGTCCTTTTGCGCGTCCGAGACGCGCGGCGCTGTGGGGAACAGCGCATACTGCATCTGCTCGCGCAGGGCGGGCGTATCGAAATCGAAAAAAACGAGAGTAAAAAGATCGCCTCCGTCCAGTGCCTGACCCGCGACGGCTGGCGCTATCCTGGCTTCGACCTGGAGCTCTTTCGACGACTGAGGCGCAAGAAAGCGGTTTCTTCGACGGAAGCCGGCCCCTACCGCATCACCCGGCGCGGGCTGCAGCTCGTCCACGCCGAGCTCGACAACCGCTAATGCCCAATGCCGCCGGCCGAAAAACCGGCGGCATATTTCGCACGCTAGGCGGTGGCGATGTAGGCCCTGATCTCCTCGGCTTCGCGCTCGACGTCCTCGATGCGGCGCTTGACCACGTCGCCGATGGAGACGATGCCGTCGAGCAGGCCGTTTTTCTCCACCGGCAGATGGCGGAAGCGGCCCCTCGTCATGATCTCCATGACCTCGTTGACCGTGTGGTTTTCGTTGCAGATCTTCACCTTCGGTGTCATCGCAGAGCGCACGGCGATGTCGAGCGCGGCGGCGCCCTCCCTGGCCAGGACCTTGACGACGTCGCGCTCCGAGAGGATGCCGACAATCTTCCGGTCGCCATTGGTGATGACGAGCGCGCCGATCCTGTGCTCGGCCAGCATGCGAATGGCCTCGCTGAGTTTCTCATTGGGCCCGAGCGTGAACACGTCATGGCCCTTGCTTTCGAGAATTGCCTTAACCGTCATGGCGTCCTCCACTGCCTTTGACGCCGGCTCCCCGCCCCGACCGGCTTTTCAGCCCCTGCGCCCCTAGGAAGACACCGGGTGCTTAGCAAACATGGTGCGCCGTGATTGGTTGCTTTTCAAGTGCGCCTAAGGAGTAGGCGGCAGCCGGCGGCGGTCGAAGAAACGCAATCCGAAGAAGCCGGCGATGAAGCCGCCAATATGGGCTTCCCAGGCGATCTGGCCGTCGACACCCGGCGCGAAGCCGAGCAGGCCGGTTGCCAGATTGATCACCATCCAGACGCCAAGAAAGGTCATGACGCCGCGCGAGCGCAACACGGCCGCGATCGGCAACGGCTCGCCGGCGAAGGCCGCCCTGCCGGACGACCGGTCGATGCGGAAGCCATAGCGCGCGGCCGCGCCCATCATGCCGGAAATCGCCCCCGACGCGCCGACGAGCGGCACCTCGCCATAGGGATGCAGCGCCCAGAACAGAACAACCGAAGCCAGCCCGGTCACCGCGTAGAATATGGCGAAACGCAGCGCGCCGAGACGATTGGCGAGCGGCGAGCCGAAGGCCGCCAGCCAGATCATGTTGATGGCGATGTGGGCAATGCCACCATGCATGAACGCATAGGTGAATGGACGCGTGAACGAGAACCAGTCGAAGCCATACTTGCCGGTGTAGAGCACCGGAATGAAGGCTCCGTCGTAGAGCAGTACCATGTTCTGCGCATCGTCCAGGACATATTGCTGCAACAGAAAGACAGCCGCGCAAATGCCGATCGCGGCCAACACCACTGGCGGCAGGTTGAACACCGGTTCGCGGCGCCTTGGCTCTGGAGCCTCGTCCGGCGGCGGTTCGTTCTCAGTGGGGCTTACAGGCTCGCTCATGCGCCCTTGCGGTCCGGGAGTCAGGGATTTCGACGAGCATGTAGATCACGCTTTTTCGAATCACAAATGGCTATTCGCCACAGGACGCGTGCGGGAGAAGGCGCGAATCAGAACGGGAACGAATCAAAAAGAAGGCCGTCCAGGTGTCCCCCTGGACGGCCGGTCGAGTCCCCTGCTCCCCGTAAACTCTGACTGAAGTGCTGCCGGTCGTCGCTAGAACGGCCGTTTTGGAGTGGTTTTGATGTGCCACGGGCCTCGGCGGCACGCAATGTAAACCATTTGTTAACCTTAACGACCCCGAGGCGTGAACAAACGTTAACGATACTGGCACGCATCCTGCTCCGCACCGCATGAAGGTCATCGGAGGGCGCCCTGTCTGTTCGCCGATGGGACATCAAAAGACAGATTGTGCGGAGCGGAATGGACATGAAAGAAAAAGGATCGATCGCGCTGTTCCAATATTGGAATCAGTTGCGTGATGGCCGCCTCGCCCCGAAGCGATCGGAAGTGGAGCCAGCCGACATCAAGTCGCTTCTGGCCGACACCTTCATCCTAGAGCGCGACACGCGCGGCGAAGCGGTGTTTCGGCTGGCCGGCACGAGGCTCTGCGCCTATTACGGACGCGAGCTCAAGGGCTTCTCTTTTCCTTCGCTGTGGCGCGAGAAGGACCAGCGTCTGGTGTCGCGGCTGATGCAGGGCGTTTTCGATCAGAAATCGGTGCTGCTCATGACCTACGAGGGATTCAGCCGCAACGGCCGCTCCAACAAATTCGAGCTCCTTGCGCTGCCGTTGGATGGGGGCCACGAGAACCCGCGCTGCCTCGGCATTTTCAGCACCGTCGAAAAGCCGTTCTGGCTTGGCGCCGACCCGCTTGCCGACGCGCTTATCGACACGATCCGGGTGATAGATCCCGAGAAGGAACCGATGTTCCTGAAGAACCGGCCGGCGATCGAGGTTCCCTCGCTCGTTCCGTCCGAATTCGATCCCCCGGAAACCATCTCGGCGCTCGGCCGCGTGCGCCGCATCCGCCACCTCGTCGTCCTCGACGGCGGACGTCACGAATGAGCCCGGCCGCGCGGGATTTTCCCCTCACGCGTGGTTAATTTTTCCCCGTCGCGCGAGTCTCCTGGCCCGGGCTTTCGCGGCCGATTTTTCCCGTTTGTTAACCTGCTCTGCTGTAGTTTTTCGGGCGAAATTCCACGCATCGTCGCGCGGAATGCCATTGGGGTGCAGGCAGTCATGAGGTCAGCGGCGGTAGAATTTGCACCGTCACGAGCTGAGCGGCGCAACTTTCAGCGTGTCCGGGTCAAGATTTACGGACGCTTCATGCTGGAAGACCGCACCGAGCATCCATGCCAGGTGATCGATATGTCGCCAGGCAATGTCGCGCTGCGCACCGACCGCATCGGCATGCCGGGCGAGAAGGTCATCGCCTATATCGACCATATCGGCCGTGTCGAGGGCATCGTGACGCGCACGTCGCCGGACGGTTTCGCCATGACTGTCATCGCCTCCGATCGCAAGAAGGACAAGCTTGCCGCGCAGCTCACCTGGCTTGCCAACAAGCATGAGCTGGACCTGCCCGAGGACCGTCGCCACGAGCGCGTGGCGCCGCGCAACCCGATGAGCGTCCTGCAGCTCACCGACGGGCGCCAGTATCAGTGCCGCATCATCGACCTGTCGCTCTCGGGCGCCGCGATCGAGATCGACGTCAAGCCGGCGATCGGCATCCAGGTCATGCTTGGAACCATGCGCGGCCAGGTGGTGCGCCATTTCGAGGACGGCGTCGCCATCGAATTCGCCGTCATTCAGCGGCCGGAAACGCTCGACCAGGAATTCAACGCGCCGCGGTCCTGACGCAAGCCACCGCAAAGCGAAAACGAACCGGCCCTCGGCGGCCGGTTTTTTGTTGCCCGGTTTTCACCCGAAATAGGCCACCCGGCACCTACCAAATCGTTACAAATCTGAACAACCCAGGCCCACGATAGTTCAAATTTTATGTTTATTCTACTGGCGTTTTACTCAATGTCTACTTCGAGTTTTTGCGTCAAATAAATCCCAACGTGGCACAGTCTCCTCAAACGGGGAGACTACAAGAATGAAAATGACGAGGGGCAAGCTGTTGCTCTTGGCAATGGCGATGCAGCTTTCCGCCTGGGGCACGGCAAGCGCAGGACCGGTGTTCATGCATACGGGTGGCCGCACCACCCAGCCGGTCGGTCACTATGATTTCTGTCAGCGCATTCCGGTCGAGTGCAACGAGCGGACGCCGAAGGGACCGCCGGTCGAACTGACGCGCAAGCTGTGGGCGACGATCATCAACATCAACAATTCGGTCAACGCCCGCGTCAAGCCGCGCACCGACATGGAAATCTACGGTGTCGAGGAATACTGGGCCTATCCCGACAATGGTGTTGGCGACTGCGAGGATTACGCGCTGGAGAAGCGCCGCGAGTTGATGGCCGCGGGTGTCCCGGCCGGCAATCTGTTGATGACGGTGGTGCGCCAGCCCAATGGCGACGGCCATGCCGTGCTCACCGTGCGCACCGGCCTCGGCGAGTTCATCCTCGACAATCTCGAGCCGAAAGTGCTCGCCTGGAACGATACGGTCTACACCTATCTCAAGCGCCAATCGACTGAGAATTCCGGCGTTTGGGTGACGATCAACGACGGCCGCGAGGACGCGGTCGCCAGCGTCCGCTAAGGCGCCGAAGCGATCGGGCATGTCGCGGCGACGCGGCGGCGTGCCCAGGAAGAAAGCCCGGTCGAGTCCCCACCCTCCCCGTCCCCAACGACCGGGTTTTAGGAGCCGGCCCCTGTCCCCGGGGCCGGCTCCGCTGTTTCGGGCTAGGCCTGTCGAAGGCAGCGATCGGGGTTCTTGCCGACGGCCTCTGCCGAGACGGCCTTTCCGAGCGAGGCGGAAGGGAGCAATATAGCTCGCTCATTGCGGATGAAGGCGATGCTGGAAATCCCTGAGGAACGCGGCGCCCGCCATCTGTTGTTCAAGGCCATAGACGAGGCGTTCAAGGCCGGAGATTTCGCGGCTCTGGGTGTTGCGCTCGGCGGCTCTGCGCGCTGGTTCGACGAGCGGATGCCGTTCGAGCTCGGCCTTGGTCATCCGCTGGAATATGCGATCTACTGGAGCCCGGCCGCCTTCATCACCGCCTTGCTCGATGCCGGCTCGAACCCGAACTATGACGATCCCGCCGGGTTTCCTTCGATCATTGCGGCGTTGTCGACGGAACGGCCGGACCGGCTGGACGTCATCCATATCCTGCTCGAGCATGGCGCCGACCCGAACATGCGCGGCGTGAGCGACTGGACGCCCCTGCACTACGCGGTTTCGCGGCGTGACGCCGAGGCGATTCAGCTGCTGCTGCTCTCGGGCGCGGATCCATCGCTAAGAACCCGCATCGACGACTATGAGACACCATTGGAAGGCGCGGAAGAGGCCGGCTTCGAGGCCGGCGCCTTGCTGCTGCGTGAAGCGATGGACAGCCGCCGATGACGCGCGGCGCGCGGCCGCCGTTATACCACCGTTAGCTTGGCCTTGAAGCGTTTGGCGTTGGCCACATAGTGAGCCGCCGAGGCGCGCAGGCGCTCGACCGCCGCTTCATCCAGCGTCCTGATCACCTTTGCGGGCGAGCCGACGATCAGCGAATTGTCTGGAAAAACCTTGTTTTCCGTCACCAGCGCGCCGGCGCCGACCAGCGAGTTGTTGCCGATCCTGGCGCCGTTCAGCACGATGGCGCCCATGCCGATCAGGCTGTTGTCGCCGATCGTGCAGCCATGCAGCAGAGCCCTATGACCGATCGTGCAGCCTTCGCCGATGGTCAGTGGAAAGCCCGGATCGGTGTGCATGATCGTATGTTCCTGCACATTGGTGTCGGCGCCGATCGTGATGCGCTCGCCATCGCCGCGGATGGCGACGCCGAACCAGAAGCCGACATTGCGGCCGATCCTGATACTGCCGATCAGCGTGGCGTCCGGCGCGATCCAGTTCGTATCGGCGTCCTCGAACTCGGGCGCCTTCCCATCGATCGCATAGACCGGCATTTTCGTCTCCCATTCGTCTCAACCAGCGAATTCAAAAGACCCTAAGTTCTCGGTCGCCCAGGATGCAATGGCGATGAGCACGACGCCAAGCGCCAGAGCCCAGACGATGGCCGTGCAGCCGCAGGACAACAGCGCCATCGTGCCGATGCGGCCCTCGCGCCGGGCGGCCAAGGCTTCGTTGGTAAGCATGAACGGTCCGGCGCAGGCCGTTGCCGCGAGCGAGCGCAGGATATGGACCGGCGAAACATAGGGCTCGGCGAAGGCCAGGCGTCGTCCGGAGAAAAGCTCCATGGCCGATCCGGCCAATCCGCAAGCCGTGATACCAATCGCAAACGCGTAAAGAACAAGCACAACGGGCTCCATGTTTACCAACCGTTTACCATGAAAACGCACAGTCGTGCCAACGCGCTGCAAGAGCCATGCCGCGCAGGCTGTGCCGCCGAAGGACAGGTGGGCGGATCGGGAAAGAGCGATGAGAGACGCAACGGCTGCCGAGAGCCCGGACTTCGAGGTCGTCGATTCGACCCTGATGAAGCGGGTCTTCTATATTTTCGCGGCTCTGGCGCTGCTTTCGGTGGCGATCAGCGTCGGCGGCAAATGGCTCGGACGGTCGATCGCCATGGCGGGCTATTCGGATGACACCATGGTGCGCCAGATCGTCATGGGCAACAATCTGATCAGCGTGCCGGCAAACTTCATCCGCTTCGACCAGGCCAGGCGCGACGGCATCGCCTCGCGGCTCGATCTCTATCTGCGCTATCCCGAGATGGACGGCTACAGCGCGGCCGCGCGTGACGACTTCAACCACACGACGACCAGGAAGATCATCTTCCTGTCGTTCGAGCCGCGCATGATGTCGCGCGACATGAGCGGCCGTTTCGCGCCGATCTACAGCGCCCTGATCGAAAAGCCCGGCACCCCTGGCCCGGGCGGCACGACGGTTTACGCTTTCAGCGAAAAATCAGGCTATCTCAACGAGGTGCTGGCCGTCGCCGAGCGTCCCGGCAAGGATCCGTTTGTCGCCCGCTGCCTCAGCGGG
>NZ_RZSA01000025.1:0-15917 GCF_003998075.1 Mesorhizobium sp. M2A.F.Ca.ET.037.01.1.1
GATGGTGATGGGCGGGGCCGGCCGCAGCGTCGAGGACCTTTTGATGCTGCACCTCGCCAATGCCGCGCGGCCGCGGCTGGCGCATATGCTGGCGCAGGACGTCTTCCATCCGGCCGAGCTCTATCTCGAACTTGCCGGCCTCGCCGGCGAGATGGCCACCTACGGCTCGAGCTCGCGGCGGCTCGGCGAGTTGCCGGCCTACGACCACATGGCGCCCGGCCCCGCCTATATGGCGCTGGCCGACGCCTTGCGTTCGCTGATCCTCAGCCTGCGCTACATCGAGCCGAAATCGCGCGCGCTTCCAGTCATGCGACACGCGACCAATGTCTGGAAGGTGCGCATCGACAACCCGAAGCTGCTGGTCGCCAGCCGCATCGTCATCCGCGTCGGCTCCGAGCTTTCGGAAGACGCACTGCGCAAGATCTTCGTCAACCAGGCGACGGTCGGCTCGGCCGACCAGTTCGAGGGCCTGTGGAAGTCACGCCTGCCCGGCATTCCGCTGAAGCCGCTGCATTCGCAGCCGCGCGAGATCCCCTATGACGGCGACCGGCTGTGCCTGGAGCTCGACCAGAAGAGCGAGCATTGGGCCTCGCTGCTCGACGCGCCGGGCTTCGTCATCGGCGTTTCCGGCGTGCTGCCGAGCGAGCCGCAGGTCGACTGCTATTCGGTGAACAGGTGAGGCCATGAGCCGGGATGATCCCTTCGGACTGTCGGAGGATCGCGAGCGCACACGCATCCGGCTGACCGGTGCGGCGCCCCGGCCGATGGCACCGCTGGCGCCGGGCGCGCCGGTCAAGCGGGCGCGCGCCCATCCCAACACGCTGATCAATATCTTCGCCCCGCTGCTCGAATTCGCGCCGGAGCTCGAAAGCGCGCTGGCGCCGGAGAACCCGGAAGTGATGCGCACGCGCCTGCTCGACGAGCTGGTGCGGGCGCGCGACGCCGCTGTTGCCGCGGGCTCATCGCTGGAGCGCGCGGACCAGGCGGCCTGGGCCGTGGCGGCGCTGCTCGATGATCTCGCACTCAACACGCCATGGGGCGGCGCCAGCGCCTGGCCGCGCCAGCCGCTTGTGGTCATGCTGCGCGGCGACGTCGATGCCGGCACCCAGTTCTTCACGCGGCTCGACGAGCTGGAGCGGCATCCCAACCGCGACCGCGAGATGCTGGAGCTGCAATATTACTGCCTGGCGCTCGGCTTCCGCGGCAAATACCGGGTGCCCGGCCGCGCCGGCGACCGTTCGCTCAACGCCGTGCGGGTAGCCGCGGCGCGCTTCTTGCGCAATGCGGATGCCGAGGATTCGCCGCTGTCGCCGAACTGGAAAGGCGTGATCGCCTCCGACGAGCCGCAGCGTTTCATCGTGCCGATCTGGGTGATGGCGCTCGCCGCGATTGTCGTCGCCGCTGCCGCTTATGTCGGCCTGTCGATGGGCCTGAGCAGCCAGGCGGTCGAGCTTTCCGCGCTGGTGCGCACGCTGCCGCCGGCCTCGCGCGGCGACGTCACCCGCGCCGCGCCCAAGCAGGATGCTCCTGAACCCGAAGCGCCGCAGCCGGTCGATTTCGCGCTGCTGCCCGAGTTCAAGGCCGCGGCGCCGGATGACCTCAAAGGCGCGCTCAGCGGCACCGAGAGCGTCTCGCTGGCGAAGCTCATCATCCAATCCTCCAATCCCGAGCTGTTCCAGTCGTCGCGGCCGACGCTGACCGAGGGTTACGAGCCGCTGATCGCGTCGATCGCCAAGGTTATCCTCGACAACAAGGAGCTGATCGGAAAGATCACGGTCATCGGCCATACCGACAATGTGCGCCTGCAGAAGTCGAACCCGCTTGCCAGCAACCAGCGCCTGTCGGAAGCGCGCGCCGAGACCATAGCCAAGCTTCTGGTGCAAGCCGGCGTGCCGCCGGAGAGCATCTCATCCGAGGGTCGCGCCGAAACCGATCCGGTGGCCGACAATTCCACTCGGGAAGGCCGCGCGCTCAACCGGCGCGTCGAGGTGTTGGTCGAGAAGAGGCTCTGAGATGTTCATCCTGCGCTTCCTCTGGGCTGTCATCACATCGCGTTTCCTGTGGACGCTGATCGGCATCGCGCTGCTTTCACTGCTGATCTGGGTGTTCGGGCCGATCGTGCAGGTCGGCCCTTACGCGCCGTTCGAGTCCGAGAATGTGCGCATCGCCATCATCGCCGGGCTGATCATCCTGTGGCTGATCTGGCTGATCATCGCGCAGCGCCGCGCGATCCGCGCCAACCGCATGTTCGTCGCCGAGATCGCGGCGCCTGTTCAGGAAAAGCAGCTCACGCCTGGAGAGGAGAGCGTCGCGGCCGTCGGCGCCAAGTTCGGCGAGGTGATGGCCGAGCTCAAGCGGCGCAAGCTCGGCGGCCGGAAATTTCTGCGCGAGATGCCCTGGTATGTGATCGTCGGTCCGCCGGCCACCGGCAAGACCACGGCCTTGCGCCAGTCGGGACTCAATTTCCCGATCGACCTCACCGACGATCTGCAGGGCGTCGGCGGCACGCGCAATTGCGACTGGTTCTTTTCCGAGAACGCGGTGCTGATCGACACCGCCGGCCGCTATGTCCAGCAGGAGAGCCAGCCGGATGTCGACGCGACGGAATGGCTGGGCTTCCTCGACCTGTTGAAGAAGCACCGGGGCCGCCGCGCGCTGAACGGCGTCATCGTCGCACTGTCGATCGACGCGCTGTCGGAGGGCGACGAGGCGATCAAGGCGCATGGCCGCAAAATCCGCCGCCGGCTGGCGGAGCTGAACGACCGGCTGGAGATCCGCCTGCCCGTCTACCTGATGCTGACCAAGGCCGACCTGATCAAAGGCTTCGAAGCCTTCTTCGGCGGTCTGTCGACGACGGCGCGCGAGCAGGTGTGGGGGACGACTTTTCCGCTCGACGCCCGCGTCAACGCTGGCACCATCCAGACGGAGCTCGCCAGGCTCGCCGCCGAGCTGGAGCGGCGGCTGGTGCCGCGGCTGGAAGACGAGGACAAGCTTGGCCAGCGCGCCGAGATCTTCCGTTTCCCGGCGCAGCTGGCGAGCCTGTCCGAGCCGATCCAGGTGCTGGTCGAGGCGATGTTCGGCGAGAGCCGCTACGAGGAAGCCGCCTGGCTGCGCGGCCTCTATCTGACCTCGGCGACACAGGAAGGCGCGCCGATCGACCGGTTGACCGCGGCGCTGTCGTCATCCTTCGGACTGCCGCCGCGTCGCGCCATGGCGGCGGCGCGCGTCGAGAAGCGCAGCTTCTTCCTGCGCAATCTGCTTACCGAAGTGATCTTCAAGGAGGCCGGCCTCGGCACGTTCGATCCGCTGGCGCAGCGTCGCCGCGCCTGGATCTGGCGCGGCGCGGCAGCGGCCTGCGCGCTCGCGGCGCTGCTCGCCGGCGGGCTGTTCACCTGGTCCTATCTCGACAACCGCAATGCGATCACCGAACAGGCGGGCCAGTTCGAGGCTTTGCAGCAGCCGCTGACCGACGTCGCCGCCATGCCGGCCGCGGTCGAGCAGCCGACCATGGACGGCGCGCTGGCGGCGATGGACGCGGTGGCGGCGGCGAGAACCGCGCCGCCGGATGCCGTCCACAATCTGCTCGGCCCAACCGCTTCGGCTGAGCTGGTGCGGGCGCAGACCGACACTTACGACCATGCGCTGCGCAACGTGCTGGAGCCGCATATGGTCGCGCTGCTCGAAGCCACGATGTGGCGGCAGATCCGCGACCCGGATTTCATGCTCGGCGCGCTGAAGACCTACCGCATGATGACCGGCCTGTCGCAGATGGACACCGATTTCGTGCAGAACTGGTGGGTGAACAGCCTGCCGCAATTCGCGCCCGCGCCGCCCTTCCCCACCGCGGACGCCGAAGAGCACCAGCTTGCCGCGATCCGCCGCATGGCGGTCGACGACAGCTATATCGCCCCGGACAAGGAACTGGTCGCCGAGGCGCTGAAGACGGTGTGCACGATCTCGCTGCCGGAGCGCGCCTATAAGCAGCTTCTGGCCGACCCGGAAGTGGCGGCGGTCAAGGAATGGGTGCCGGCCAATTTCGCCGGACCGAACGGCGCCAAGGTGTTCGCGCGCCGCTCCGACAAGACGCTGCGCGTCGGCGTTCCAGGCCCCTATACCTATGCCGGTTTCCATGACGCCGTTCTCGACCGGGTCGAGGATGTCGCCGGCCAGGCAGCGCTCGACCGCGCCGTGTTTGCCGGCGGCTGTTCGGAGAATTCGGAGACGTCGGTGTCGGCGCTGTCGGAAGATATCCTGAAGCTCTATTACGACGACTATATCGCGCAGTGGGATTCCTTCCTGCGCGACATGCGGCTTGCGCCGCTGACCGACCTCAATGTCGCCAGCGAGAACCTCAAGGATCTGTCCAGCGCCGACTCGGCATTGAAGCGCCTGTTGACGGCCGTGGTGCAGGAGACGGACCTCACCCGCTCCGACGACGCGGCGGCCGACGACAAGAGCGGCGGCGCCGCCAAGACCGGCTCGAAGCTTTTGAGCAAGCTCGGCAAACTGGGCAAGGTGGTGAAGACGGGAGCGAAGTTGCTGCCGCGCGCCGGCTCGGCCGATCAGGTCGACATGACCGGCAGCCTGGTGGCCGAGCATTTCAAGCCGCTCAAGGGCACGATCGCGCAGGTCGACGGCCAGCCGCCGGCGCTCGATGCCGCCGTCGTGGCGCTGACGGCGCTGTCCAATGTGCTGCAGACCGTGACCGCCAACCCCGATCCGCAGGATGCCATCAAGAAGCAGGGTGGGCTGGCCGAACTGACGGGCGCAGTGGCGAGGCAGGCGCAGATCCTGCCCTCGCCGATCAACGACTGGCTGGGCGGCATTGCCGGCGACACCAGCGGCCTGTCGCAGAAGGCCGTCACCAACGAGCTCAACGCCATCTGGCGCGCCGACATCCTGCCCTTCTGCCAGGCGGCGCTCAACAACCGCTATCCGTTCAGCCCGGAGAGCGCCGTCGACGTCAATGTGCGCGACTTCCAGCGGCTGTTCGGGCCGACCGGCCTGATCGATGCCTTCACCAACGACCATCTGATCAACTATGTCGACACCGCCAGCGAGCCGTGGAAATGGCGCGCCGATTTCGGCCTCGATCCAGCGGCGCTGGCAGCCTTCGAGCAGGCGCGTCACATCCGCGACGACCTGTTCCCCGGCGGCACCGGGCCAGTGATGAATTTCACGCTGGAGCCGAAGGACCTGTCGCCCAACGTGGCGCGGGTGACGCTCAACCTCGATGGCCAGAACCTCGTCTATTACAACAACGCGACGAGGCCGCAGCCGATGACGTGGCCAGGCAAGGACGGCACAGGCGTAATCTCGCTCGCCTTCCAGCCGGTCGACGGCTCGCCAGAAGTGATGCTCAACGAAACCGGCAGTTGGGCGTTGCTGAGAATGCTGCGCGGCGGCCGCTTCAACGCGACCAAGCTCACCGACGTCTACAGCCTGCGGCTCGGCACCAAGGGGATGTGGGCCGATTTCGAGCTCAAGGCGGCCAGCGTCGAGAACCCCTACACGTTAGAGATGTTCAAGAAGTTCACATGTCCGCCGCAGATCTGACCCTGCCCGGCTGCTACGGCAAGATGCCTGCCGCCGGCGACTTCGTGACGCGGCGGCTGCCGGGCGATTTCGTGCGTGTGTGGGACCGCTGGCTGGCGCAGCACATCGTGCCGTTGTTCGGGCTCGAGACCTGGCCAATGGGCACGGCGCTGCGCTTCCTGGCCGGCCCCGGCTCCTTCGGTGCCTCGGCGGGTATCGTGCTGCAGAGCGCCGACCGAGTCGGCAGGCGGTTCCCGCTCAGCGTCGTCGCAAGGCTGTCCGAAGCACCCCTCAAGCTGGCTTATGCAGACGCGTGGTTCGAAGGGATCGAGAATGCGGCGCTGGCCGCGCAGCGCGGAGAGCTGACACCCGACGAACTGGACGCGGTGCTTGCGGCCCTGTCCGTTCCGCCTGTCGACGGCGAGGGCGATGTCATCGACGGCTTCGTGGCGTGGACGGCGCATACGGATGTCTTCGACATCGATCCGCAGGCGCCGCAAGCGACGCTCGAGCAGATCTTCGCCGCAAGCTGGGAGACCAGCTGATGCAGATCTGGAACCAGATGGGCTATCCGCACCAGTTCACCATGGGCATGGACAAGGCCGGCCACGAGTGGCTGGTGGTGGTGGTGAAGGGCACCTTTGATTTCCCGACGAAACCGGGCGGGCTGGTGCAAAAATCGGCCGAGCAGGTGCCGCTGGTGATGGCCGACACGCACACCGGCGTGCCGGGCTATTCGGCGACGCTGTGGGAGACGGATTTCGCCTTCCGTAAGCCGCGCTGCGATGTCATCGCCAATGGCTGCGCCTATGCGCCGGGAGGGCGCCCAGCCGAGCGCGTGCCGGTCGGCATCAAGATCGGCAACTGGTCGAAGCTTTTCGAAGTCGTCGGGCACCGTGAGTGGCGGGCTATAGGACCGGTGTTCACCGCCACGGCGCCGCAGCCCTTCCTGAAGTTGCCGATTTCCTACGACGTAGCCTGGGGCGGCGTCGACCGGCTCGACCCCGAGGACCAGTTGCCCGCCAGCTACAAGCACAACCCGGTCGGCACCGGCTGGTCGCGCACCAGGAACCAGCGCCTCATTCCGGGCCTGCGGCTACCTAATACGCAGGCAATCGACGAGGAAATCCGCTCACCCTTCGGAGACTACAAGCCGATGAGCTTCGGGCCGATGGGCCGCGGCTGGCCCGGCCGCATCGAATATGGCGGAACGTATGACCAGAATTGGATCGACAACGTCTTCCCGTTCTTGCCTGAGGATTTCGACGAGCGCTATTTCCAGATGGCGCCGCGGGACCAGCAAATCGACCACCCGCGCGGCGGCGAGGAAGTGGTGCTGATGAACCTGACGCCCGAGGAGCGCGTCAGCTTTCGGCTGCCGTCTACCGCGTTACAGATGACATTGTTTAAGGGCAGGGAGATAGCTTACGCGGCCGACGTACTTCCAGACACAGTCCTTCTCGATACTGAGAATCGGCGTTTCTCACTGGTCTGGCGTGTCTCGCAGCGCATCCAGCGGACCATCCTGGATTTCTCGGAGTGCTGGGTTGGGCCGCCGACGCCAGCAATGCTGAGAGCAAGGAACAAGGGAAAACGATACATCCGCATCAACCGCATCGTCCCAGCACAAGAGAGCAAAGCTGCATGAGTGCGAAGCTCGATATCGTTTCCATCGGCATGGTCACAGCTGTCGGCCTCGACGCGCCATCGGCCTGCGCGGCAATGCGGGCACGGGTTGACGGATTCCAGCAAACGCGAATCAGGGGCGCGGCTGGCGAATGGCTGACCGGTGCTCCGATAACGCTTCCTCGCAACTGGGTCGGCGACAGACGCATGGCGCATCTAGCGGCCGGTGCCATTTGCGAAGCGTTCGAACGTATACCGGAGGCGCGCGGCCAAACTGCGTTGATCCTCTGCCTTCCTGAGGGAGACCGGCCGGGCCGGGCAGTCAGCGACAATTCCGTCTTGATCCGGCGCATTGCCGAAATCGTCGAGTTGGAACCGCACCCAAGTTCCAGAACAATAGCGCACGGGCGACCCTCAGGCGTTGTCGCATTGGATCATGCACGCCGGCTGCTGGCGTCAGGCGAGGTGCCTTATGTGATGATTGCTGGTGTCGATAGCTATCTGACAAGCCAGACAGTCGCCCACTATCTTTCGCGCAACCGACTCCTAACCGCTCAAAATCCTAACGGGTTCATACCTGGCGAGGCGGCGGCCGCCATTATCTGCACGCAAGGCCAACAGAGAGGAATTCGATTGTTCGGTCTCGGGCTGTCACGTGAAAATGCATCAATCTACAACGCCGAGGATCTGCCATTTCGAGCCGACGGCATGACGGCCGCCTACCGCGCGGCGTTTGAGGAAACCGGGATCGAAATGAACCGCCTCGGGTACCGGATAGCCGACCTCGTAGGAGAGCAGTACTGGTTCAAGCAAAGCGCGCTGGCCAGCCTGCGCTTGCTACGGGGAAGACATGAGTTTCAAGATATCTGGTCACCCGGGGAATCTCTCGGCAATGTCGGCGCAGCCGTGGTGCCGCTGATGCTCGGCATGGCCTTCACGGCCGCGCGCAAGGGCTATGCTGCTGGCAATCCGGTCTTGATCGAGGCATCGAACGATGCCGGCGCCTGCGGGGCAGCCATCGTGGCATCGAGGGCAGCATAATGGGTGGAGTGTTCGCCAACGGCCTCGAAATCTCCGGCAAGGCTGTGAACGCCCAGACCATCGCCGCATTCCCGGACGTCTGCTTCACACCACCGGAAAATCCCGCGACTCCGCCTGGAGTACCCATCCCCTATCCCAGCTTTGGAATGGCGAGCGACACTGAGCAAGGCACCGGCACTGTCAAGATCGGCGGCAAGACCGTCAACATCAAGAACAAATCCGACCTGTCCAGAACATCCGGCACGGAAGCCGGCTGCGCCGCGAAGAAAGGCGTCATCACCTCAAAAAATACAGGAAAGGGCTATTTCAACTCATGGTCCAACGATGTGAAATTCGATGGCGAACCTGTCATACGCATGACGGATCTGGCCACCAACAACCATGCATCGCCAACCGGAAACACGGTCACCTGGCCTCATACAGCGGCCATAACCGTCAACGGGCAGGATTGCGCAACAATATTGAACAATGTCGGGATTTACGTCCATCAACACAAGGATTCTGATTGCGCGCATCCAACGGAGTCCGAGCACTGCTTCGAGAATCAAATGTTCCAGAGGAGTCGCGGCGGCCAGAATTATTCTGGCTGGGGCAATTACGATGTCGACACCGCGCCGTGCATCTGCATGGAATCTTATAAGAAGACCAAGACTGGTTATCGCAAGTCCGGATCTGGATCGAAACGCGACTCGCCGCACCACAAAAAAACAAAGAGGGTTCGCGATTTCCTGAAGAAGAAGCGCAGTCCGACTTTGGGCGATGCTATCAAGGAGGTGCAGCAGGCAGTTGGTGACCATCACGAGAAGCTGCAGAGCTGCACCAAACAAGAAAAGAAGGATGCACTCGAATGCCTGAAGCTCGTGCTTCTCGACTACCTCGTTGATTGCGCAAGGGCGCCCAAGCCAACCCACGCCGAGTTGCTGAACAAGCCGATAAGGAAGAAGTGATGCGTGAGCCCGAAACCATAGCCGACTTTGACCCGGAAGAAATCGATGTGCAGGCCGTGGACGGCTTCCACCACGGTGGCAGTCGTTTCAGCGCCAGTTTCGAGTTGAGCGACCCCGATGACGAATTCAGCCGGTCCTATCTCCTGGAAATCGAGATGGGGCGAACCATCCGCTTCAATGCACGACTCCAGATCGAGGACGCAATCCGCTCGCATATCAGTTTCGGCCCGCAAGACCATATTGCGCTTGAGCTTGGAGGGATCATCCACGACCTTCCGCCGGACTCGGCATCACGCGAGGAACTGCCCGAAGGCGCGCTGACGCGCCTGTGGGGCCTATCGCGCGACCGGGTCTTTGCGATCGGCGATCTTGGCGTAAGCTATGTGCATGAGCGTGGCCAATGGAGTCAGTTGGATACCTTTGAGCAGGCTGTGCTCAACGATATCCATGGCCGCAAGAATCAGCCAATCTATTGCGTCGGCGACCGAGGGATTCTCCTGAGACTCAACGGGCGGCGCTGGGATCGTATCGATTTGGGCGTCGAGGACAACTTCAAGACCGTCCTAGCTGGCTCCCAAGGTGAGGTATATATTGGCGGCGCAAACGGAGCGGCTTACGAGTTGCGCGACAGCCAGTTGATTGCCCTCAAAGCTGACGAGGTCGACTACTACGACATTTGCGAATTTCGCGGCAAAAGATATTGGTCCGACACGAGCTATGGCGTTTCCGTGCAGAAGGGACATCAACTCGTGCCGCTGCTGGAAACGGAGCAAGGCTTTACGATGTCGGCGACCGAGGAGTTTCTTGTTGTCGCGGGGTGGCACGAATTCTTCTTGTTCGACGGCACTGAGTGGTCCGGCTTCGAATTGGGCTATGACGGCAACATCTTTCTGCGAACGGTCGACATGAGCAACTATCGCTAAAGCCGTTTCCGCCTCAGCGTCACCGCCAGATATTGCCTCACTTTGATGAGGTCCAAATCCACAATCTGGATCGGCTTTGAGGCAGCCAGCATGCGTAACACGAAGAGTTCTCCGGCTTCAGGGAATTCCTCATAGCGCTCCTGCGCAATTTTTCTGCCCTGATCTCCGGCAACCCGCAGACCATCAAGATGCGCATCCAACCGTTCGACCAGGCGGGCAAGACGTACTTCGTCCATCTCCGGATTTTCGTCGGGATTAAGCAGGTGATGGTCGTAAATCGTCCAAAGGAAAGCCGCCATTTCGGCGTGCTGTCGGACAATATCGCGCAGGACTGGCGCTGCCATCAATTCAGATTCACCGAGCCGCCACGGATACGATTTGCGGCGCTGGCGTGGCTCGTAACATAAGTGCCGCGGATGGTGATATGGCCATCTTTCTCCATGATGATCGTGGCTTTGCCACAGCGAAGTTCTACCCGCTCTTCTCCTACGATCTTGACTTCTTTGCTGTCGCGTATGACGTGCAATTGTGGCTTGCGGCTTGGCTCCACAATACGTCCGACGATTAAGGGCCGACGAACGTCCCCCTCTTCAAACAATAGCGCAACTTCGGAACCGACCATTTGGGAGTTGATTTCGGACAGGCTTCGCGCCCTCACAGCGGTCTCGCTCGCATTGCCTGGGAATACAACGAGCGGCGCTTCGTCGTCGAAACCCAGAAACACTCCTATCACCACCCCATCGATCCGCTTTCGGGTCTTGGTCATCCAGCCGCCCTCAGTTCTGTTTTATCTCCGAACCCTTCATCGTGATGTCGCTTGACGCCTTCACGTTGATCTTGCCGGAGCCCTTTACCGAGATATCCTTGCCCTCGATATTGATAGTTCCGTCTTTCTTCATTGAGATTGCCGCAGACCCGCACTTGATCACAATGGAGTCGCCGGCCTCAATAAGCAGGTCCTTGCCGATCTTAATGGCACCGTCCTCCCCAACCTCCACCAAGCTACCTTTGGCGATTTTAAGGGAACGCGCACCTCCGACCTCGGTGGCGTCATCCTCGGCAATTTTGGAATCGCGTCCTTTGCCTATCTGTGAAGTGTGTGCCCCTCCGACGGTGAAACTCTGATCGGCTCCAACATTGACGGTTTGGGCCGCCCCGATGTTCCAGCTATCCGCAGAACCGACATCGTGACTCTGATTCGTGCCGACACTGACGGATCGTGACACGCCGATCGTATTAGTCTGAGACGCCCCAACGGTCCTCGCCTCAGCCGCTCCCACCGTATCGACGCGCGCCACGCCCACCGTGACTGTCTGATTGAGCCCCACCGTCTGCGAATGGTTCGCATCGATGTTCTCGGTCGAATTCGAAACGACGTGGATCGTCTCATTCGCCATCACCGTCAGCGAGCGGTCCTTGCCCACCGTCTCGGTGTCGTTGCTGCCGATATTCGTCGTCTGGTCGACGCCTATCTTGACCGTCTTGTTGTTGCCGACGTCTTCGTCGAGGTCGTGGCCGACGGAATGCTTGGCGTCGTGGTCTATGCGGTCGGACTGGTCGTGCTGGACCGTCTTGTTGCGGTCGTGCTTGATCAGCAAATGGTGGTCCTTCTGGGCCTGGAAGTTGACCAGCTCGGAGCCGGCCTTGTCCTCGAACATCAGCTCGTTGTAGCCGCCGCCACCCTTCGAGGAATTCGACTTCCATCCGGATTGCGTGGCGTTGCCCGGCAGCCCGTAGGGCGGCATCTGCGAGGCGTTGTAGACGCGGCCGGTAATTATCGGCAGATCCGGGTCGCCCTCGATGAAATCGACGATGACCTCCTGGCCGATGCGCGGGATCTGGATGAAGCCCCAGTTGCTGCCGGCCCAGGTCTGCGAGACGCGCACGAAGCAGGATGAGTTCTGGTCCTTCTTGCCGAGCCTGTCCCAATGGAACTGCACCTTCACGCGGGCATATTTGTCGGTGAAGATTTCCTCGCCCGAGGGGCCGACCACCGTTGCCGTCTGCGGGCCGCGCATGATCGGCCGCGGCGTGATGCGCGGCGGGCGATAGGGCAATTTGGTGGGAGCCACGCCCAGCACCACCTTGAAATTCTCGTTGTGGGCCTCGTTCTGGGTCCGGTAGCCCGGGTCGAACAGCCGGTATTCGGCGCTGACCACAAGATAGTCCTGGTTCTGGTCGTCGCGCGGAAAGCTCTCCAGCGTGAACTTGCAGCCGGAAAAAAGGCCGCGTATCGTGCCCACGGCCGTGCTGTGCTGGTGCACGGCCTGAAGCTCCTCGCGGCGGATTCCGGCGATCTTGTCGCCGCGCCCGACATCGAGATGCGCGCCTGGCTGGCGATAGTTCTCGCCGGACGCTTCCTTGTGGGCGAAAGGCTGGGCGGATTTCGCCATCAGGTCGGCGCCGGGCTTCTCGAAATCATAGTCGGTGTGGGCATAGGCGCCCGGCCGCACCGCGCTGCCAGGTATCCATTCGGTGATGTATTCGACATCGCGCCGCGAGGCCTGGCCCTCGAAGTTGTAAAGCACCTTCTCGTAACCGGGCGCCGGCTTCAGCTTGCTCATCGCGTCGCAGAGGATGAGCGTGTGCTTGCCCTCGTCATGCTCGAAGAAATAGAAGATGCCTTCGTGCTCGAGCAGCCGCTGTACGAAATCGAGATCGCTCTCGTCATACTGCACGCAATATTCGCGCTGGGGATAGGAGCCCTGCAGCCGCTTCTCGAATTTGGCGATGCCATATTTCGAGAAGATCTTCTCGACGATCTCCACCGCCGTCATGTTCTGGAAGATGCGGCAATCGGTGGTGTTGCCGAGGAACCAGAGCCACGGCCTGACGGTCGCCTCGTAGAAAGCCAGCCGATCCTCGATGCGGGTCAGCTTGAAATCCGACACGAGGCCGCTGAACCAGCGCTTCGGATCGGACTCGCCCTCGACCGAAACGACGCCGCCCAGCATCTTCAGCGGGTCGATGTCGCGGTTCTTCGAGACGAAGCCGACGGTATAGGCGAAGCAGCGACTGATCTCATCGCGGCCGATGAGATGAGTGAAGGTCAGGTCGGAGCCAGCCGGCGTCTGTACAACCGTGGCACGTTCGTTCGGCATGGGTCGTGCCCCTCCTCGACGCGGCCGCCAGTGTGATGGTTTGAAACCCCCGCTCTATTAACTGCATCACGTTCGGGAGCGTTCGAGTTCACCGCACCGTATCCGCGTCAGCCTAGCACATGTTTGAGGGAGGCCAAATAATAGCGATGGCTAAAGCGCGCCCACGCGCCGATGTGAAACGCTCCTCTCCCGCTCGGCTTGCAAGCTGCTAGAATAGCAGAGCAATTCCGGAACGGCGCTCAATGGTTTTCCGCCCGGAATTGCGCGACAGATAAGCATTTGTTGACCAAGTTCGGCGACGCTTCCGGATGTTCATCTCTCTCCAGATCAGCAATGTCGACAGGCTGCCGGCCGGCACCGCCGCCAGCTATGCCGCCCGCGACCGCAGCTTCGAGATCGGCCGCGAGAATTGCGACTGGACATTGTCCGATCCGGACAAGTTCATCTCGGGCCGCCATTGCGAGGTCCGCTTCCAGGCGGGTTCGTTCTGGCTCTACGACCTCTCGCGCAACGGCACTTTCGTCAACGGCTCCAGCCAGCGCATGGCCGGGCCGCACCGGCTGGCACAGGGCGACCGGCTGCTGATCGGCCGCTATGTCGTCGGCGTTTCGATCGAAGACGAGAGAGCCGCGACCGGACATCCGCAGACCAGGACCGGATCGACGCAGCGCGAGCTGCCGCCCTCGACTGGCCGGCCGCTGGATCCCGGCCATGAACCGTTCCTCAATCCGGCGGAGCAGCGACCGTCCGGGCCGGCGCCCGTCTCGACATCCTCTGCGTTGCAACAGCCGGGGCCGGCAGTCCCGGCCAACCGGCCCGCGGAAGCGGATGCGATGTTGCGAGAAATCGCCAGGGCGGCGGGCATCGCTCCAGACTTGCTGCAGTCGCGCGATCCTCACGACGTCGCGGCCGAGATCGGCGCGGTGCTGAGAACCACGGTCGAGCAACTGTCCCTGCTGCTCAAGGCGCGCGCGGCGGCGAAGGTGCTCGCCAAGAGCGCGAACCGCACGATGATCGGCGCCGAGGACAACAACCCGCTGAAATTCGTGCCGGGCACCGACGACATATTGGAGATCATGTTCGCTAAGCGCAGGGCGGGCTATCTCGATGCCAGGCGCAGCATCGAGGATGCGTTCCGCGACCTGAAGGCCCATGAGATCGCAACCTATGCCGCCATGCAGGCGGCGCTGTCGCGGCTGCTCGACGACCTGTCGCCGGAGGCGATCGCGAAGAAAATTCCGCCTGCGTCCTTCTCGTCCAGGAAGAGCCAGGCCTGGGATGCGCTCGTCGCGACATGGCGGGCGATGGAAGACAAGCATGAGAACGGCATGCTGGATGTCTTCCTCGCCTATTTCGCCGAAGCCTACGCCAAGGCCGACAAGCAGAAATAGCCGTACAGGCACGGACCACGCCGGCCGTATGTGACGGGCCTCATAGAAGAAGCGGCCGCTTCGAGCATCTTGCTTCCGGATTTCAATCGGCGGCCCGTTTCAATTGGGTATCCGGGCGACTAGAATGCACAAGGACGCCAGCCCGGCGGGCAAGGCGGCGAGGCTTGGGGCGTGTGCAGCAATGTCATGTTTCGGCGAGATGAGCCTTTCCAAGCGGCCCGCCGCCGAGGTTCAGCCTGAAACGCGTTTCCCCAGCCGAAAACATGCCCCTTGCGGCTTGAAGGCGGGGGGCCGCCGATGAGCTCGAAGGACCACCCCTCCGGGCCGGTGGACAAGACCGTCATCCGCGCGCCGCGACCGAAGCAGAGACCGCTTGCGGCTGCGGAGAAGCCCGGTCCCGAAAGCGTGCGGCCAGCCCTATCGCCTTCCCGCGAAGCGACGGTGTTCGATCCCGGTGGCGGCCGGCAGATACCTACCGGCTGGTCGTCCGGAACCGTGCTCTTCCAAGGGCCAACTCCGGGCACCGCAGCGAATGCGGCGCCGGGCGTGCAGCAGGATGCCTTGCTCGATGCCGCCTCCGGCGTGAAATACGCTGCCGCCAACCCGATCCTTGCCGCGGCGGCACCGCTGCTGATGCTTCTCGGTCAATTGCGACTGATGCCGGTCGACCGACAAGCCGCACCCTTGGCGGAGCATATCGCCGACGCGATCGAGACCTTCGACCTTGCTATCGCGAAGGCAGGCGTGGCCGAGGAAGACGCACGGATCGCCAAATTCGCGCTTTGCGAAACCGCCGACGACCTTGTCGGCAATCTGCCCTGGCCAAGCAAGGACAGTTGGCTTCAGCACGCCCTGATGGCACGGTTCTTTCAGACCCAACCGACCGGCGCCGGTTTCTACGAAGCCCTCAACAACATCCTCGCCACGCCGGAAGCGCATTACGACCTGCTCGAACTGATGCATGCCTGCCTGTCGCTGGGGTTCGAGGGCCAGTATCGCGGGCTGGCCAAGGAACGGGATACGCTCGAACGCGTCCGGCGCGACGTCTACGACACGCTGCGCTACTTCAAGCCGCGCGCCGGCGAAGACATCTCGCCCCACTGGCAAGGCATGGCGGCGGCGCTGCCGAAGCCGAGGGCGCGGCTGCCGCTCTGGGCGGTCGCGGCCGCCGCGGCGACGCTGGTCACGGCGGCCTTCTTCGGGCTGCGGGTGCTGATCACCGATGAAGGCGACGCGACGGCGGGAGAGTTGCTGGCGCTCAACCCCTCGACGCCCGTCACCATCGAGCGCGCCAGCGTGGCGGCGCCCACTGAGCCGGCGCAAGCCGCCCCGCCGCCGCCAGCGGTTCCGGAC
>NZ_RZSA01000260.1:0-7153 GCF_003998075.1 Mesorhizobium sp. M2A.F.Ca.ET.037.01.1.1
ACTATGCGCCGATCGCGGAGACGGTCGCCGGCGAGCCGCCGGAAATCTTTCCGTTCCTCGGATCGTCGCGGCTTGCCGAAACGATCGACAGGTTCAAGGTGAGCGCGGTCGTGCACGGCCATGCCCACCGTGGCACTTTCGAGGGCCAGACCCCCGGCGGCGCCAAAGTCTACAACGTCGCCATGCACATCACGAAGCCGACGGGCCGTCCCTACGCGCTGCTGGAAATCTGAGCCGGTCGGCTCTTAAAGCGCGTCGCGTCGAAGCGGATTCGCGCGACGCGCTTTAAGTCTTTGTTTTGATGCATGTCGTTCTCCCAAAACCGCTGCGCACTTTTGGGCGACATGCATCAGACCTCGTCGAACCGGTTGCCTTCCTTGGAAGGGTCCTTCGACAGGACGCGTTCTTCTTCGTCATCAGGCAAGGCTTCGTCGCTGTCCTGGAAGGGGTTGTCGTCATCCTCTTCCGGAAGGTCCCCTTCGGCTTCGGCATCATCCTGCGGATCACCGTTCACCGCGACGCTGTCAGGCAGGATCCTGCTGCCCTCCAGAGCGTCCCAGTCCTGCTGTTCGATGGTCGGCGCTTCGGTTTCGTCGGTCTTTGCAGGCCGCTGTTTGTCGCGCGGGTCCATGAGGTTCTCCATTTCTGAGCTTCAAGTGAAGAACCTCTCGCCGAAACAGTTGTTCCGCTTCATATCCAATCACGGCGCGGTTGCCCGGGAACAGCACCGGCGCCTTGTGACTTATCGTGCGGAACCGGGAACTTTCATGCCTCGCCAGCTCGATCTCAGAAGCGGCAAACCTGTCTGGTCTGCCTATCGCTCGCCCGCGGTGCCGGCGGAACGCCTGACCCGAGATGCAAAGACCGATGTCCTGATCGTCGGCATGGGCATTAGCGGCGCGATGATGGCCGAAGCTTTGACCCGCGACGGCCACGCCGTCATTTGCATCGACAGGCGTGGGCCGTTGCAGGGCTCGACGGCTGCCACGACGGCGCTCGTCGCGTTCGAGATCGATCAACCGCTGACAAGGCTGTCCAGGATGATTGGAGGCGATGCCGCTCGGCAGGCCTGGATCCGCTCGAGGCTGTCGCTGCTCAATCTGCGCGGACGCATCGCGGAACTCGATATTCGCTGCCGGTCGGCCGAGACGCCGTCGCTCTACTTGGCCGGCAATCGGCTCGATGCACCGGAGCTGCACAGCGAGGCCGAAGCGCGTCGTGAGGCAGGCATTGGAGCGTCCTTCCTGCCACGCAAGAAGCTGAGAGAAGATTTCGGGATAGAGCGCGCCGCAGCGATTCTGAGCCATGGCAATCTGGCGCTCGATCCACGCAAATTGACGTCCGGACTGCTGATGAGGGCGCTGCTAGGCAAAGCGCGGTTCTATGCGCCGGCGGAAGCAACCGCCATCGACGATACCCGCCTCGGCGTGACGGTGGCGACGCGACATGGGCCTGTGATCAAGGCTCGCCATCTTGTTCTTACGACCGGCTACGAGCTGCTCGATATCGTGCCGAAGATGCGCCATCGCATCATCTCGACATGGGCGATTGCCACCCGGCCGCAGCCGGAGAAGATCTGGCCGCTCGCCGCCCTGATCTGGGAAGCTTCGGACCCTTATCTCTATCTCAGGGCGACATCCGATGGTCGCGTGATCTGCGGCGGCGAAGACGAGGGGTTCACCGACGAGGAGAGGCGCGACGCCCTGACCGCGCAAAAGACGGACCGGCTTGAGGAGAAACTCGGCAAAATCTTCCCGCGACTCGACACCGCGGCGGAATTCGCCTGGACCGGCTCGTTCGGAGCCACCGACACCGGACTTCCGATTATCGGCAGTGTGCCCGGCCACGCGCGCGTTCATGCGGTGATGGGCTACGGCGGAAACGGAATCACGTTTTCACAGATCGCGTCCGAGATCGTCTCGGCTTCCATCGCCGGCAAGGAGGATGCGGATGCGAGCCTCTTCGCGTTCAAGAGATGATCCTCCAGGCTGTCTCCGACAGATTAATGCATGTCGCCCAAAAGTGATCTCGGTTTTGGGAAGACGACATGCATGAAACAAAAACCTAAAGCGCGTCGCATGAATCCGGTTTAACGCGACGCGCTTTAGGCTACGCGATCTGCTCGAACGTGCACTGCTGCGGCGCCTTGTCCGGCCGCCAGCGCAGCAACCTCGTGCCATGCCGGAAGCGCTCACCGGTGACATGGTCGAAACGAACCTCGACAACCAGGTCCGGCTTCACCGGCTCCCATTCACCGCTGCGCTCTGTGCTCCAGCGGCTCGGACCGCCCGGGGCCTTGCCGGTGAAGCCCGGCCCTCCGCGCAACGCCTCGAGCTTCGCCGTGAGCGCCGCGCGGTCTTCATTGGCGATGGTCGATGTGAAGCCGACATGATCGAGTTGCCCATTGTCGTTGTAGAGGCCGAGCAGAAGCGATCCGACCTGTCGTTTGCCGTTCAGATAGCGGAAACCGCCGACCACGCAGTCGGCGGTGCGCAGCCGCTTGACCTTGACCATCGCGCGCTCGCCCGGCCGATATGGCTCGTCGAGCATCTTGGCGACGACACCATCGGTCGGGCCGTGGCCGGCGCCTTGCAGCCATTGCCTGGCGGTGGCGACATTGGTGGTCGATGGCGACAGCTGGAGGCCGAGATTGGCCGCCTTGGACAGAAAAGCCTCCAAAGCCTCGCGCCGGGCGCGCAAGGGTCGTTCGAGCATGATCTTGCCTCCCGGGGCGACCAGCATGTCGAACAGGATCAGCCGCGCCGGCGTCTCTATGCTCAGCTTGCGGATACGGCTCTCCGCGGGGTGCAGCCGCATCTGCAGCGCGTCGAAGGAAGCGCGACCGTCGATCTCGATGACGATCTCGCCGTCGACGACGAAATCCTCCGCATCGAGGCTTTGCATCGTCGCCATCAATTCGGGAAAGTAACAGCCAAGCGGCTTTCCGGATTTCGCCCTGAGATCGACGGCCTTGCCGTCCTTGAAGGCAAGGCAGCGAAAGCCATCCCATTTCGGCTCGTATTGCCAGGAACCATTTCCCTCGGGCAAGGCTTCCGCCGTTCGCGCTTCCATCGGCGGCGTTTCCGATGGCAACGGCAAGCTCCGGTGCGCCGCTACCATCGTTCTTCCGTGTCATGGTGCGGCAGGTCGATGCCGCAGCAGACCCAGCCGAGCCGTTGCGAGGAACCGTAATTATGACGCGGCTCAAGCCCGGACGGATCGTCAAAGGTCCCGATATGCATCGCGACCTCGTACGGGTTCGCGTCGTAGGCAAGGGTAAGCGGCGTACCGCAAGACCGGCAGAAGCTTCTGCGGGCAATCGGCGAGGAGCGGCGATAGGCTGGTTCCGTGGTCAGCCACGAGAGGCCGGCGACAGGCGCCCAGCCAAGCACGGCGAAGGCGCTCCCGGTCGTGCGCCGGCACATATCGCAATGGCAGTAATGCACGCGCGGCTCCCCCGTCAGGCGGTAGCGGATGTTGCCGCACAGGCATCCGCCGTATCGCTCGACGGCTGCGTTTCGCGTAAAGACATCCGCATGTTCCATCAAGCTTGAACGCTCGATCGAAGATGCGGTTTCGGTAGCGCGAGATTTTACGCGTCGAGATCGATCAGGGCGATGCCGAGGCCGGGTCGTTTCGTACGCCGCAAATGGACGGGCGATTCCGTCACCGTGACTTCGAGGGTCGGCTTCACCACGCCTTCCAGCAGGTGCCCACCGCGGGTGGATCCGTCGCTCAGGCCCAGCACCGCATGCAGATGCAGGCTGGCTTGCCGCTGTCGTCGACGGCGATGTCGCCGATGGCGCTCAGCACCTCACACTGCTCGTCGACCGGTAGCTTGCGGTAGGATTTCGAGCCGAAATCGAACCATCCGACCGTTGCTCTCTCGAAGGCGCCGATCGCCGTCAGCGAGGCGCCGGTAATTCCCTTCTGCCCCGCGAAAGCCGTGAGGGAGGCGAAGGCTTCCTCGCCCGGATCGAGCACGACCACGAATATTCGTTGTCCAGAGGTTTCAGTGACCAGCTTTGATTTCATGATGCCCTACTGACGGAGAGATGGACTGGCACAGAACGCCTCGCCACGCCGCATGTTCCCGGCGAAGCCTCGCGGCACTCCGGTTGAGCAGGAGCCTCACAGTTTGGTGAAGTGTCGCGGTTCTGCGTTCAGCGCCGGAACAATGGAACCATCGAAAGGTTAGCGCACAAGACCAGCCAGCCAGGAGCGAGCCATGTCCCAGCCGTCAGTCGCATCAAACAACGGGTTCAGTCGAAGAAGGTTCATGGCAGGTACTGTTTCGGCGGCGGCAGCACCGTTGCTAGCATCGACCGCGCGGGCTGAGGCGCCAGTCATCCCCCAAACAAAATTGAGGCAGCCGGTCGTAACGTCGCTCAGGATCAACGAGCAGCCCTATGAACTTTCGCTCGACACCCGAACCAGCCTGCTCGACGCCCTCCGCGACCATGCCGGCCTTACCGGCACCAAAAAGGGCTGCGACCACGGCCAGTGCGGCGCCTGCACGGTGCTGGTCGACGGCAAGCGGGTGCTGTCTTGCCTGAGCTTCGCCGTGATGAACGAAGGCAAGGACATCACGACGGTCGAAGGGCTCGCCTCCAGCGACGGCAAGCTGCATCCGATGCAGCAGGCCTTTATCGACCACGATGCCTTCCAGTGCGGCTATTGCACGCCGGGCCAGATCCTGTCGGCGATCGGTTGCGTCAATGAAGGTCACGCCGAATCCGAGAATGACATCCGCGAATATATGAGCGGCAATATCTGCCGCTGCGCCGCCTATCCCAACATCGTCGCCGCCATCCTGCAGGCGCGCGACGAGACGAAGGGAGCCTGACATGCGTCCGTTCGTCTATGAACAGCCTGCCGACATCTCCGCGGCGGTCGCGATCGCGTCCCGGTTCACGACCAACGACGATCAACCCACGCGAGCAAATGCGCAGTTCATCGCGGGGGGTACCAACCTTGCCGACTACATGAAACTCGGCGTGGCGGAACCCAACCGCCTGCTTGATCTCAACCGGCTCAAGGAGTCTGGACTGAGGCAAATCCGGGTAACCGATGACGGCATCCGCTTCGGCGCCCTGGTGCGTATGGGCGAGGCTGCGGATCACCGAGAGGTCAAGGAGCGCTATCCCGTCATTGCCGACAGTTTGCGTTTGGCGGCAAGCGGCCAGATCCGCAACATGGCAAGCCTGGCCGGAAACATCCTGCAACGCACGCGCTGCGAATATTTCCGCGAGACGTCTTGGCAATGCAACAAGCGTGTGCCTGGCTCCGGCTGCGCGGCGATGGAAGGCTTCAACCGGCAGCATGCGGTTCTGGGGGACAGCGATGCATGCATCGCCACTTACCATGGCGATTTCGCCCAGGCGTTGATAGCGCTCGATGCTGTCGTCCATGCCGAAGGCTCGCGCGGCGCACGAAAGATCCCGTTCGCCAAGCTGCATCGGCAGCCCGGCGACACGCCACATATCGAGACCGATCTCGCCGCTGACGAGATCATCACTGCGATCGAAGTGCCCGCCATCCCGTGGGCACGGCGCTCGCTTTACCTGAAAATCCGCGACCGCGAATCCTATGCCTTTGCGCTGGCTTCGGCGGCCGTCGCGCTCGACCTGGACGGCGAGACCGTGCGCGAGGCACGCATTGCGCTCGGCGGTGTGGCGACCGTGCCCTGGCGTGCCGGCGCGGCCGAACAAAGCCTGCAAGGCAAGAAGCTCGACGAGACATCGGCAGAAGCGACGGCCGACGCCGCCTTCGCCCAAGCCCAACCGCGCCAGCACAACGCATTCAAGATCGAGCTTGGAAAACGAACGCTGGTGCGGGCGCTGCTTGAAACCCGAGACATGAAGGTGTGACCATGGACGCTGCCGCTCCCAGACCCAAGGAGAACATGGGCGAACCGCTGCCGCGCGTCGATGCACGGTTGAAAGTCACCGGACAAGCCCACTACCCCGCCGATCTGCCCACCGCCAACATTGCTTATGGCGCGCTGGCCACCAGCAGCATTGCCAAGGGCAAAGTGACGAAGCTTCGTCTCGACGACGCCCGCGCGGTGCCCGGCCTGCTCGACATCGTCACCTATGGCGACATGGACAAGGTGGACAAACCGAAATTCGGCAATTCCGGCGCGACTTCTATCGGACCGCTGCACGATCGGACGATCTTCCATGACGGTCAGATCGTCGCGCTCGCGGTTGCTGAGACATTCGAGGCGGCCGAAGAAGCGGCGCGGCTGATCCGCGCCGAGTACGAGGAAGAGAAGCCGACTGCGACTTTCGACAGCCCGGGGACGGCGACCATCCCTGCCGCCGGAAAGAGCCCTCTGTTCAAGGAAGATGTGAAGGCAGGCGACTTCGATGCGGCCTATGCCGATGCCGCGGTCAAGATCGACCAGCGCTATTCGACGCCCACGCAGCATCACAACCCGATCGAGCTGTTTTCAACGACGGCCTTCTGGGAAGGCGACCAGCTGACCGTTCACGAGCCGTCGCAGAATGTGACCGGCTGGAAGGTCGAGCTGGCAAGGCAGTTGAAGATCGACCCTGCGAAGGTGCGCATCGTCAGCCCCTTCATCGGCGGGGCCTTCGGCTCGAAGGGGCCGATGACTCCGCGCACGGCAATCGTGGCGGTGGCCGCCAAGCGCCTCGGACGTCCGGTGCGCTGCGTGACCAGCCGCATGCAGGCTTTTGGCACGCAGACCTACCGGGCCGAAACCCGGCACCGCATCCGCATCGGCGCCGGCAAGGACGGCCACATCACCGCCTTCGCGCATGAAGGCTGGGAGGTGACGTCGCGCCCGGACGCCTATGTCGTCGGCGGCACGTCGGCCACCGGCCGCATGTACGGCTACGGCTCGGTGCTGACCCATGTCTCGCTGGTGCAGGCGGACCGCAACACGCCGGGCTACATGCGCTCACCGCCTGAGACGCCTTATGTTTACGCGCTTGAAAACGCTATGGACGAGATGGCAGTGGCGCTTGGCATGGATCCGGTCCAATTCCGTCGGATCAATGAACCGAAGGCGGAGCCGATCGGCAAGAAGCCGTTCTCCAGCCGTTCGCTGATCCAGTGCTACGACCAGGCGGCGGAAGCTTTTGGCTGGGCCGACCTTCGGATCGCGGTCGGCCCAGCCAAAAGC
>NZ_RZSA01000261.1:0-7111 GCF_003998075.1 Mesorhizobium sp. M2A.F.Ca.ET.037.01.1.1
CCTTGATCGCCATATGCTCTCGTGTGGTCGGTATCTCGATAACATGCGGATCGTGGAATTCCGCCTTGCCGCCCCAATCCTCGATGAGTTCAATGAGCCGCAATGAAGGGCTTTCGCGGATATCGGGCACATTCTTCTTATAGGCGAGCCCCACGATGAGAATGCGCGAGCGGCTGAGCGCCTTGCCGCAGCGCTGGTCCAGCGCCTTCGCCAGCTCATCGACCACATGACGCGGCATGGCCGTGTTGATCTCTGCCGCGAGCTCGATGAAGCGGGTCGGCAGTTCGTATTCGCGCGCCTTCCACGTCAGGTAGAAGGGATCGATCGGAACGCAGTGCCCGCCAAGGCCGGGGCCAGGATAGAACGGCATGTAGCCGAAGGGCTTGCTCTTTGCCGCCTCGATCACCTCCCAGATGTCGATGCCCATCGCACCGAGCACGACCTTCAACTCGTTGACGAGAGCTATGTTGACCGAGCGGAAGATGTTTTCCGTCAGCTTGACCGCTTCGGCGGTCGCGGTGGTCGAAACCGGAACGACGGTCTTGACCACGCCATGGTAGAAGGCCTGCACGAGCGTCGCCGCTTCAATGCCGTCGCCTGCCACGACCTTAGGAATCGTCGCGACTTCAAAGCTGCGGTTGCCGGGATCCTCGCGTTCGGGCGAGAAGCCGAGGAAGAAGTCTATCTTCGACCGCAAGCCGGTTTCTTCCAATATGGGCTTGATCACGTCGTCGGTGGTGCCGGGATAGGTGGTCGATTCCAGCACGACGAGCTGGCCTGGACGCAGATGCTTGGCGATGGTGCCTGCTGTGTTCCTGACAAAGGAGAGATCCGGCTCACGGTTTTTCGTCAGCGGTGTCGGAACACAGATGATGATGACCTCGCAGACGGCCAGTTCCGCAAAATCCGCAGTGGCGCGGAACCGTCCGCTCGCCACCTGGCCGGCAAGGGCTGTCGACGTCACCGCCTCGATGTAGGATTGGCCGTTGTTGAGGCTCTCGACCTTGTGGGCTTCGATGTCGAAGCCCGAAACCGGGAAGCCCGCGCGTGCTACCGCAACCGCCAGCGGCAATCCGACATAGCCCAGTCCGATCACGCCGACTTGCGCGGCGCGCGTCGAAATCCGGTTTAGAAGATGGTCATATATCGATCGTGAGGCGTCCAAAAATCTGCTTTCCCGTCAATTCGGACAGGCTTGTCCGTTCCCGTGGCGAGGCTCACTTGGTCCCAGGACCATACCGGAGGCATATTGCGGAAGATCGGTTTCCGCAAGCCGTCATCAAACCGGCACCTTCGCCTTCAGGCTTGCGGCAGCCATCGCATAGCCGCCGGCAGCGCCATCGATGAAATGAAGGTGATCGCGCTGCAGCGGCGAAGCGACGAGACATGTCATCAAGGCCGATTTCTGGCGGTGCAGGCCATAGGTGCAGATGCCCGCCTGTTCCGCCTGTTTCAGCCGGTTTTCGATCCGTTGCAAGACATCGGCGTCAACATCGATGGTCATCTTCAAGCCGTCGTCGAACTTCCGGAAGTCCGAATTGCTGGCCACTTCACGTTTATAGACCTTCGGATCGAAACCGCCGATCGTCCAGCCACATCGATCGGTGACAGCCGTAAGCGTCATGAGGAACACTACCCACAGCTTCGTCAGCCACCGCCGTCCAGCCGGCCCCGTGGCCCGCGCCTCGAGATCGAGACCGGCGGGCAGTAAACTGTAGGCCGGCCCGTCCGCCGGTACGGGGTGGCCATCGCGCTCCTGCCTGCCAGCAAGGGCGATGATGTCGGAAACCAGCAACTGAAAGCCGCGCAAGTCGCGTGACGCCCCTGGTATGGCTATGATCGAGACGATTTCGCCATGTCGGGCCTCGATCGGGTTCCAGCGGCAGGAGAGGCCGGTCAGGTCCGGCCGCGCGCCGGCCGGCGCGGGATCGATGCCGTAGCGCCCCGCTTTCATCTCGGCTTCCGCCCAACTGCCGCCACCGCCGGCGAACATGGCATAGAAGACCGCTTCGGAGGCCTGGAACCTCGCCACGCGAACGTCGAGCCCTTGCGCTCTTATATCCCTTATCGGCACGATTGCGGCACGCAGGGCTAGGTCCAGTTCTTCCGCCACCCATCTCTGGACAGCGGCAAGCGCGTTGCGGGCGATCTCCAGCGCCGAGCCGGGAAACGCCACGAGCGCGCCGTCGCCGCCGAAGACAAAGGGAAAATCTTGCCGACCCAGCGCATTGAGCAGCGCCGAAATGACGCTGGCGCCGGCCATATTGACGGTTTTATAGCGCCCAGCCTCGATCGCCTTGGTCGAGCCGACGATGTCGGCGGTGGCCAGCGCCCAGTCATCGGGGAGAGGCCGATAGTTGTCGATATCGGCAACGCTTTCGAACTTTGCGAAGACCGGCAGAGAAGCGACAAACGGGTCGGACGCGGCAGCTGTTTCCATGGGCATCAGATAGCATATTCCACTGCTTGAAGGGTGAAGTCGATCATGCTTCGAAATTGACTTGCGGCGGCTTTCTGATGATAGGGTCCGGCGATGCGAATTGCCTTCTACGCACCACTGAAGTCACCCAATGATCCCGTTGCCTCCGGCGACCGCCAGATGGCACGGACGCTGATCAAGGCGCTGGAGCACGTGGGGCATCGCGTCGAACTGGCATCCGAATTGCGCTTCTATCTACGCGAACCGGAGCCGAAAAGTTTCGATGCGCGCAAGATCGAGGCCCGGGAAGAAGCCGCGCGGCTGACAAGGCTTTGGGCTCGTGACGGCAAGCCCGATCTCTGGTTCACTTATCATCCCTATTACAAGGCGCCCGACCTGATCGGGCCCGAGCTGACGGCGGCCTTTGCTGTCCCCTATGCGACAGCGGAAGCCTCCTATTCGAGGCGGCGCAACGCCGGTTTGTGGGCTGATACGCAAGCTTTGGTGGCGCGAGCCGTCGAACAGGCGGCGCTGAACATCTGCTTCACGCAAAGGGACCGCCAGGGACTGGCGGATGCGGTACCCGGCGCCACTTTCGGCATGCTTTCGCCCTTCATCGACACATCGGCATTCCGTGAAACGCCGGCACGGGGTTGTCCGACACGCCTCGTTACTGTCGCCATGATGCGCCCGGGCGACAAACTCGAAAGCTATCGCATGCTGGCGCAAGCGCTCGGCTCGATCGGTCACCTGCCCTGGACCATGTCGGTCGTCGGGGACGGGCCTGCCCGTGACGAGGTCAAAGCGCAATTTGCCGGCTTGCCCGCCGAGCGTATCGAATGGCTTGGCGCGATTGAGCCGGCCGCCGTGCCGGATGTCCTCTACAGTGGCGGAATTTACGTCTGGCCGGGTTTCGGCGAGGCCTATGGCGTTGCCTATCTTGAAGCGCAGGCCGCCGGCCTGCCGGTGGTGGCTCAGGACATCGCCGGCGTGCCGGAGGTCGTGCGGGATGGCCGGACCGGGTTCCTGACCCCGCCGGGCGATTTGACGGCGTTCGCTTCAGCCATTGAAAGGCTTCTGGCCCGCAACGACGAAAGAACCGTCATGGCCGCAGAAGCCAGACGTTTCATCCTCGAAGAACGCTCCCTCGGTGCTGCGGCAGCGCGTCTCGCCGAACTTCTTGCGAAGATCCCGGTTTCATGACGTCCGATCAGATCTGGCAACCCTTGGTGAAAGAACTGGCGCGCTGGCAGCGGGCGGACCGCAAGGCAGAGTTCTGGCTGCGCGATGATGACGCCGTGGATCCGACGGCTGCGCTTGATCGGCTGCTCGACCTCACCGGTCAATTCCCAATTCCGGTCACTCTGGCCGTCATTCCGGCCCTGACTGATGGGAAGCTGGTCGCCCGGCTTGACGAGGCGCCGCATGCCACAGTCGCCATCCATGGCTGGGCGCACCGAAATCATGCGTCGGAGGGCCAGAAAAAGCAGGAGCTCGGCCCGCAGCGGCCACGCGAGGCGGTGCTCGATGATCTGGCTCGCGGGCTGTCGCGCATAACCGGCCTGCACGGCGCACGTGCCGTTCCGATGCTGGTGCCGCCCTGGAACAGGATCGACGCCGGCTTGGTATCCGAGCTTGGATCGATGGGATTTGCGGCATTGTCGGTCTATGGGCCGCCGAAGCCGGCTTCGCTGGCGGTCGTCAACAGCAATGTCGACATCATGGACTGGCATGGCACGCGCGGTTGCCGCGATCACGGCATATTGGTTCAGGCCATCATCGCGCAATTGCGACAGGCATTCGACGGCGGCGAACCGGTCGGCGTGCTCGCCCACCATCTCGTACACGATGAATCGGCCTGGCTTTTCCTGGAACGGCTGTTCACGGTCACCGCACAGACTGAAGCCTGCGCATGGCTTCCGATCAGGACATTGGTCAGGCGCGGCGCCGGTAGAGCAATTCCAGGAAAAGTGTGAGCGGCTTTCCGTCCGGAATTGCGTCAAAACAAGAAGAGAGAGGAAACAGCTCAGCGCGCTTTGTGCGATAAGACTGGAAATTCGAGCGTCTGGCCATCCCGCGCGGCGAAAGCGCCGGCAAACCTGTCCTTGGCCAGTTTCTCCATCTCGTCCAACTCATTGTCGGTGCGTGCCGGATCGTGGTGAACCAGCGCAAGCTCCCGCGCGCCGGCCGCCTCGCAGAGCTTGACCCCCTGTTGCCATGTCGAGTGCCCGTTGCCGCGGTAGCGCTCCATTTCCTCCTCGGTGTAGGTGCAATCGTAAATGACGAGGTCGGCATCTTCGATGAGGTCGAGGACCGCCTGATCAAGCTTGCCCGGCTCGTGTTCGGTGTCGGTGATCACCGCCACGACGCGGCCGCCCCATTCGACCCGATAGCCTATACAGCCACCGGGATGGGTTAGGCTGCCGGTTCGGATCACCACCCCTTCGCGCGGCCGAAGAACGTCTCCTGATACGAAATCGCGGTAGTCGAGGCTTGCCTTGCAGACGTCCAGTCTCACCGGAAACCAAGGCGGCCGCATGAACTCATCGACAATCTGCTGAGTCGTCATGCGTCCTGCAAGATGCCCGGACCAAAGCCTGACTTTGACGCTGCGGTCGTAGATCGGCTTAAAAGCCGGCAGCCCGATGATGTGGTCGTAATGGCAGTGGGTGAAAAACAGGTCGAAATCGGTTACGCCCGACGCCCGAAGCGCTCGGCCGGCAGGCGGCAGGCCAGAGCCCGCGTCGAAGAGAATCGTATGCTTACCGCATCGCATCTCGATGCAGATCGTGTTGCCGCCATAGCGGGAGAATTCTGGCCCCGATACCGAAATGCTGCCGCGCACCCCCCAAAACTTGACCAGGAAAACCTCGTCCTCCATGCTGCTCCTTCGCGGTCCAGTCGCCCATGCTAGCCGGAGCCATCACGACGGCGAGGATTAAGTGCGCGTCACTGGTTACTTGGCGCTCCGTGCGTCGATCAGATCCGCGGTCGTATGGCTTAGGCGATCGGCGAGGACCCGCACCATTTCGATGGTCATTTCCGGGAACTCCCTCATGAGCCTCAGGAAATGATCCTTGCGAATTCTCAAAGCTTCCACCGGACTTGCAGCTCTGACGGTGGCCGTGCGAGAGCTGTTGCACAATATGGCGATCTCGCCAACGATCGAATTTGGCAGCAGTTCGGCAACTTTTATCGGTCCGTTGTCGGAATCGACCAGAATATCCGCCTTGCCTGAAAGGATGACATAGGCGGCATCTCCCTCGTCGCCTTGCCGGAAAAGAATCTGGCCGGCGCTGTAGCTGACGCGATCGGATGTGAACGCAAGCAGCTTGAGCTTTGCCGACTCAATGCCGGAGAACAAGGGAACGCGTTGCAGCATTCCAACCTCATCCTTGAGCAGCATTGTCGCAAACCTCCCAAAATTCACGTCTGCCAGACTAGAACAACCCACGCCCAGATGAAAACAATTCCGTTTCCAGGTGGCAATACGAGCCGCTTGAGGTAGCGAGCCCAATCAGCCGGAACTCTCAATCCCTTGACCTTGCAGCGAGTTTCCCACCGGCGGAAGGATTCCATCTGAATGTCCAATGCTCTATGAGAGCAGTTCCTTGAAAATACCGCCCCCGGCCAAAAGCGTCTCGTGTGTTCCGTCTTCCACCAAACGACTCGAGTCGAAGACGACAACGCGATCGAACATCATCGCCATTGCCGGATTCGTCACGACGCACACAATTGCCGGAGAACGGCCGTCGCGCCTGGCTTCCTCGAGCACGTTTTGCGACACCTTGTCCTGTACGCGCTGGTCGAGCGCCGACAGCGGCCGGTTGAGAATGAGAAAATCGGGCCGCTTGAGCAGGGCTCGGGCAACATCGAGCTTCTGTCGCTGCCCAGCGGTCAACCGCCTGCCGCCGGCGCCGACATTGAAGTCCAAACCGACATCCAGCAGTTCGGCATAAAGCCCCAATTCATCAAGAATGTCATAGACGATGGAGCGTATGCGATCCGGCGCGTCGGGATGATTGCTACCCAGACGCCCGAATAGGACATTGTCCATGACCGTAGCCGCGGCAATGTATCTGGCGGGATCGTAGCGTTCGACCGCATTTTGCAGCTCGGGCGGCAGGTTTTCATAAAATCGATTGCGTGCGGCAACGATCTTGTTCATCAGTTCGTCGCCCAGCAGGCCGAAGCGATGCCGGGGCTCGATATAAGCAAAGCTCAGGGTGACGATCATGGCGCGGTCGTTCTCCGAGACCGTCTCGTAGGGACGGTTCTTGAGCCGTTGCAGCAAGGTTTCGTAGGCGGGTATCTCCTCGGCGCTCATGAAGGCGAGCTGCTGGAAGAACTGGTGATCGGGCGGCAGATCGGCAAACAGCTCGATCGATTGTTCGGCGATATTCAGGCCCATCTCGTAGAGCGTGCGATCGAGGCCGGCTTGCCTCAGCACGGAAGCAAAATAGGAATTTGCCGCCAGAGCCTTGTCGGCAAGCTCCGGGCCGGCGGCAGCGCCGAAGAGCAGGTTCTGGCCGATCGTTGCTTCCTTGTTGTAGGCGCCCGGCTCGAAAGGAACCACCAGTTCGTTCAATCCTTCATTTTCCAACCGGGTTCGCAGCGCCGCACGCAGTTCGACGATCCGCCCGGCAAGCTTGGTGTGACGCGTGAGGTCGGCCGAAGAACGCAAGCCTAGAT
>NZ_RZSA01000262.1:0-7107 GCF_003998075.1 Mesorhizobium sp. M2A.F.Ca.ET.037.01.1.1
AGCTGGAACGGCAGCTGCGGGCGCCGAACCCCGGCCGCATGGACGGGCGGTTTGCCCTGCGCACCGGTGTGCCGGACCGACTCGCCGCCGGCCTCACCGCGCCGGAAGCGAAGCTCTACGAGGCGATCGGCACTGTCCCGCTGGCGCTTGATCGGCTGCTCTCGTCGAACGCGCAGAACGCCACGCTGAACCGGTTGGTCGCGCGCGGGCTGGTGCATATCTGCGGCTTCACGCCGTCCGACGCCGCGCATGTGCTGGGCAAGCAGTCGAACTGGGACGCCGCCACTGCCCGCCTGGGCGCCGAGCTGTTTTCGCGCCGCCGCGACGGCCGCGGCCAGGCGATCGCGGCGACACCCGAAGCCCTGGCCGAGCGCGTGCTGACGACGCTCACCCGCTGGTCGGCCGAATACATCCTCGAAACCGCCTTCGCCGAGGACGGGCTGGATGGCGCGGCCACCGTCGCGCATGCGCTGGTGCAGCGCGCGGTCGATGGCCATCCCGGCATCGCCCGCTTCACCGTCGCGCTCGACCGTCCGGTCATCGGGCTGGGCGCCTCGGCGCCGCTGCATTACGCCGGCTTGGCCGTGCTGGTCGGAAATGGCTGCATCGTGCCGGAGGACACCGACGTCGCCAACGCGCTTGGCGCCGTGGTCGGCCAGGTGCGCGTCTCGGCCGAGGCCCGTGTCAGCCAGCCCAAGGAAGGCCTGTTCCGCCTCGCCTCCGGCCAGACGGTGCGCGACTTCACCGAAGAGGCGAAGGCGATCGCGGCGGCCGAGGCCGATGTGCGCGCGCTCGCCGCCGAGCGCGCCAAGAACGCCGGCACCGACAGCGCCGAGATCGACGTCGCCACCGAGTTCAAGGTCTCGACCATCGAGGGCCAGCGCATGTTCATCGAGGCGCATGTGGTGGCCGTGGCGTCGGGAAGGCCTCGGATCGCGGTGTGAGTGCGCCTTCCTTCTCCCCGTAGAACGGGGAGAAGGTGCCCGAAGGGCGGATGAGGGGCAGCGCCGGCGAGTGTTGCTGTTCTCCTCGACTTCAATCGGCGGATCAACGCATGCTAATTGTCAACGCCGGCGCCGCCCCTCATCCGGCTGCCGCCACCTTCTCCCCGTAGAACGGGGAGAAGGAAGCCTTCACCCTAAGCCGAATTGACCCCGCAACCCCAAACATGCCAAAGGCCCCGGCAAGCTACCTATCTGGAGACGTGCTGATGACCGACCGCATCGAGATCGCCGGGTTGCGGATTGCCCGGGAGCTCCATGACTTCATGGCCGAGGAAGCCGCGCCGGGCACCGGCATCGATCCGGAAAAATTCTGGGAAGGCTTTTCCGCCATCGTCCACGATCTCGCGCCGAAGAACCGGACGCTGCTCGCCAAACGCGACGCCATGCAGGAGAAACTCGACGGCTGGTACCGCGAAAACGGCGCCCCGATCGACATGGAGGCTTACAAGGCCTTCCTGAAGGAGATCGGCTATCTGGTGCCGGAAGGCGCGGCGTTCAGCGTTTCGACGGAGCATGTCGACCCCGAGATCGCCGTCGTCGCCGGGCCTCAGCTCGTCGTGCCGGTGATGAACGCGCGCTATGCGCTCAACGCCGCCAATGCGCGCTGGGGCTCGCTCTATGACGCGCTCTACGGCACCGACGCCATTCCCGAGACCGGCGGCGCCGAGAAGGGCAAGGGTTTCAATCCCGCGCGTGGCGCGAAAGTCATTACTTGGGCTAAGGATTTCCTCGACCAGTCCGTGCCGCTGACCACCGGCAAATGGGCCGGCGTCAACGGGCTGTCGGTGGCGAATGGCGCGCTGAAAGCGGGTGAGGGCGCCGGCGCCACCACGCTCGCCGACCCAAAGCAGTTTGCCGGCTATCGCGGCGATGCCGAAAATCCGGAAGCCGTGCTTCTGGTCAAGAACGGCCTGCACATCGAAATCGTGATCGACCATGCCAACCAGATCGGCAAGACCGATCCGGCCGGCATTGCCGACGTCGTCCTGGAATCGGCTCTCACGACTATCCAGGATTGCGAGGATTCGGTCGCGGCCGTCGATGCCGAGGACAAGGTTGTGGTCTACCGCAACTGGCTCGGCCTCATGAAGGGCGACCTCGCCGAAGAGATCACCAAGGGCGGCAAGAGCTTTGTCCGCAAGCTCAATCCCGACCGCCGCTATACGGCGCCCAATGGCGGCCAGCTGCTTTTGCCTGGACGCTCGCTGATGCTGGTGCGCAATGTCGGCCACCTGATGACCAATCCGGCGATCACCGACCGCGATGGAAACGAGGTGCCGGAAGGCATCATGGACGCCGCCATCACCGCGCTGATCGCGCTGCACGATGTCGGCGAGAACGGCCGCCGCGCCAACTCCCGCGCCGGCTCGATGTATGTGGTGAAGCCCAAGATGCACGGGCCGGAAGAGGTTGCCTTCGCGGTGGAAATCTTCGACCGTGTCGAGGCGCTGCTCGGCATGCCGAAGAACACCATCAAGATGGGCATCATGGACGAGGAGCGGCGCACCACCGTCAACCTCAAGGAAGCGATCCGCGCGGCCAAGGAGCGCGTGGTGTTCATCAACACCGGCTTCCTCGACCGCACCGGCGACGAGATCCACACCTCGATGGAAGCCGGCCCGATGATCCGCAAGGGCGACATGAAGCAGGCCGCCTGGATCTCCGCCTACGAGGCCTGGAACGTCGACACGGGGCTCGAATGCGGGCTTGCCGGCCACGCCCAGATTGGCAAGGGCATGTGGGCGATGCCGGACCTGATGGCGGCAATGCTGGTTGAGAAGATCGCGCATCCCAAGGCCGGCGCCAACACCGCCTGGGTGCCCTCGCCGACGGCCGCGACGCTGCATGCCACGCATTATCACAAGGTCGATGTGCACGCCGTGCAGGCGGCGCTGAAGAGCCGGCCGAAGGCGAAGCTCGACGACATATTGTCGGTGCCGGTAGCAAGGCGGCCGAACTGGACGCCGGACGAGATCCAGCGCGAGCTCGACAACAATGCGCAGGGCATCCTGGGCTACGTCGTGCGTTGGATCGACCAGGGCGTCGGCTGCTCGAAAGTGCCCGATATCAACGATGTCGGCCTGATGGAGGATCGCGCGACGCTGCGCATCTCCTCGCAGCACATCGCCAACTGGCTGCGCCACAAGGTCTGCTCGGAAATCCAGGTCAGGGACTCGCTGCAGCGCATGGCGGCGATCGTCGACCGCCAGAATGTCGGCGACCCGCTCTACCGCCCGATGGCGCCCGACTTCGACAATTCCATCGCCTTCCAGGCCGCCTGCGACCTGGTGTTCAAAGGGACGAGCCAGCCCAACGGCTATACCGAGCCGGTACTGCATGCGCGGCGGCTGGAGCTGAAGGCGCGGGACAGGCAGGGCTCCGCCTGAGTCTGCCGGCTGGTCGACGGCTGCGGCCCTTACGCGCCTTTGCTTGGCCGCGACAGGAACACGTCCGTGTGCCTGACATGCGCCGGTGTGTCGCGAAACGGCGCGCAGGGCCTGAAGCCGAATGCCTCATACACGGCGATGGCGCTTTCCATGTAGAAGATCGTCTGGATCAGCACCGTGCGGGCGGGGCCTTTGTCGATCTCCGTCAGGACCGCGCCCATCAGCGCGCGGCCTATGCCTTGCCCCCGGAAAGCGGCGTCGACGAAGAACCTGTGAAGTTCAACCGTGCTTTCGCCGAACGGATCGAAGGCTAGGCAGCCCGCCGGCAGGCCTCCGGATCTGGCGATGAACGCCATCGCATCCGGCGCGCCGAACTGCGCGGCCAGCTGCGGGCCGCTTGTTTCGGGATGGAACGGAGCCCTCACATCCGCGGCCGAGACGCCATGCGGCGCCGAAGCGTCGACGTCCCATTGCGCGAGCTTGCGGCAGAGCCCCGCCAGTGTCTCGAAATCTTCGGCGCTGCGCGCCGGCAGAACTGAAATCATCCCTCGCCCCCGCGCGGATCGGCTCCAACATACCACGCGCAATTTCCGGACGCGATTGCGCGTTCAAAGAGTTGTGAACGCCCAGGCGGCCACCTCGCAAACGCTTGACGGATGCGTATCTACCTTCTAGTAGGTAGGAAATCAAATCGAAGGAAAGTTAACATCATGTCTGCACAAACGAGCGGTCAAGGCCGCGCCAACTCCTCAAACGGTTGGCTCAAAAGCTATTACTATCTGCGCTTTGCCGTATCGGCAGCCTGGGTCCTGGCAGCCTTCACCGTCGCGAAGATGGTGCCGCCGCTGGCCGCCGTCATGCTGATCGCCTACCCGCTGTGGGACGCGCTTGCGAACTACCTCGACGCGCAGCGCAGCGGCGGTCTCGGCCGCAACAGGTCGCAGCTGCTCAACTTCGTCGTCAGCATCGTCACCGCGATTGCGGTTGCCATCGCGCTTGGCCACAGCATGAACGCGGTGCTCGCGGTCTATGGCGTCTGGGCCGTTTTCTCCGGTGCGTTTCAGCTTCTGACGGCGGTTCGTCGCTGGAAGACCAACGGCGCCCAGTGGGCGATGATCCTGAGCGGCGCCCAGTCGGCGTTGGCCGGTCTCTTCTTCATCAAGATGGCGGGCGGCGCGGAGGCCATCGGCATCGCCAATGTCGCGCCCTATGCCGCTTTCGGCGCCTTCTATTTCCTGGTGTCCGCCGTCTGGCTTTCGGTGAGCGACCTGCTTCGCAGGTCGCCGCAGGCCGCGCGTTGAGATTTCTGCCGCCGGAGATTAGAGCAATTCCAGGAAAAGTGTGCGCGGTTTTCCGGCAGGAATTGCGTCAAAACAAGGAGATAGAGCGTTTCGCCGTTTCCGTGAAACGGTGAAACGCTCTAGGCATGCTTATGGACAGGCCCTCGAATACAGCCGACGACATCCTGGCCGCCGCGCGACGCTTCATCGTCGCCGGCGGCTATAACGGCTTCAGCTACGCCGATATCGCCGAGGTGGTCGGCATCCGCAAGGCGAGCATCCATCATCATTTCCCAAGCAAGGTCGACCTCGTGCAGACCCTGGTCAGGCGCTACCTCGAGGATGCCGTGACGGGCATGACGGAACTTGAGCGCAATGTGCCTGAGCCGCCCGAGCTGCTGCGAACCTATGCCGGCTTCTGGGCCCAGTGCATCGAGGACGCGAGCAGGCCGTTTTGCGTCTGCGCGTTGCTGGCGAGCGAGCTTCCGGTTCTGCCGCCCGAAGTTGCCGCCGAAGTGCGAGCCTATTTCCGGTTTCTCTCGGGCTGGCTGACGGGTGTTATCGAGCGCGGCGCCGAGCAAGGCACATTGACGATCGCCGCCGCGCCGCGCGTCGAGGCCGAGGCCTTCATGGCGACCGTGCACGGGGCGATGCTTTCCGCCCGTGCCTATGGCGATGTCCTGACGTTCGGCATGATCCTGGCGCCGACGCTGCAGAAGCTGATCCCCGAGGCCGATTGAAGAGGAACTCAGGAGCGAAGAAACCGACTCGGCCTCCTTGCGAGTTCCTTGACTACGCCGCCTGCGCCATCCGCTCGGCGCTCATGCGATAGGAAATCGCCTCGGCGAGATGGATGCGGCCGACGGTCTCGCTGGCGTCAAGGTCGGCCAGCGTGCGCGCCACCTTGAGCACGCGATGATAGGCCCGCGCGGAAAAGCCGAGCTTCTCGCTGGCGTCCTTGAGCAGCGTCAGTCCGGCGGCATCGGGCTTGGCGATCTCCTCGATGATCGAAGGCGGGCAATGCGCGTTGGTGGTGGCGCCGGCGCCCAGCCTTTCCAGCCGCTCGCGCTGCATGGCTCGCGCACGCGCCACGCGCTGCGCCACCGCAGCGCTTGTCTCGGCCTTGTCGGGCCGGATCAGGTCGCTCGCCGACACCGCCGGCACTTCGATCCGAAGGTCGATGCGGTCGAGCAGCGGGCCAGAAATGCGTGCCTGGTATTCGGTGCGGCAGCGGTCGCCGCGCAGGCAGCGATAGCCGGGCTCGCCCGACATGCCGCAGCGGCACGGATTCATCGCCGCCACCAGCTGGATGCGCGCCGGATAGGTGACGCGGTGGTTGGCGCGCGCGATCATGCAGTCGCCGGTCTCCAGCGGCTGGCGCAGCGCATCCAGCGTCTGCGGTGTGAACTCCGGCAGCTCGTCAAGGAACAGCACGCCGTGATGGGCGAGCGACACCTCGCCTGGCCGCGCGCGCAGTCCGCCGCCGACCATCGCGGCCATCGAGGCGGAGTGATGCGGCGCGCGGAACGGCCGCCGGTCGGTCAGCTTGCCCTCGCCGAGCTCGCCGGCGACCGACGCGATCATCGAAACTTCGAGCAGTTCCTTCGGCGCCAGCGGCGGCAGGATCGAGGGCAGCCTTTGCGCCAGCATCGACTTGCCAGAGCCCGGCGGCCCGACCATCAAGAGGTTGTGCCCGCCCGCGGCAGCCACTTCGACCGCCCGTTTGGCGCTCTCCTGGCCCTTGATGTCGGCGAGGTCCGGCAGGTCGCGCGCCGCAAGCTGGATGCCGGCTTCGGGCCGCGACAGCACCTGCGTGCCGCGAAAATGGTTGGCGACCGCGATCAGGCTGCGCGGCGCCAATATATCGAAATCCTTGCCTGCCCAGGCCGCTTCCGGTCCGCAGGCGAAGGGGCAGATCAGGCCCTTGCCTTCGGCATTGGCGCCGATCGCCGCCGGCAGCGCCCCGGCTACGCCGGCGATGGTGCCGTCGAGCGACAATTCGCCCAGCACCACATAGCCGGTGAGCATGTCGCCAGGGATAGCGCCGAGCGCCGCCATCAGCCCGAGCGCGATCGGCAGGTCGTAATGGCTACCTTCCTTGGGCAGGTCCGCCGGCGCGAGGTTCACCGTCACCTTCTTCGACGGCATCGACAGGCCGGATGCATGCAGCGCTGCCTGCACGCGCTCGCGGCTCTCGGCCACCGCCTTGTCCGGCAGGCCGACGATCTGCATGCCGACCTTGCCAGGCCCGACCATCACCTGGACATCGACCGGCAAGGCCTCGATGCCCTGGAAAGCCACCGTGCGAACCCGCGCCACCATTTAAGCCCCCGGAATACCAGCTCACATGGCCTTGCGATCAGGCCGCGAGTGAAATCAGGCTAGACAACCACAGATTTTCGCTTTGGGCAAGAACATTACGAGAACGGCAGCAAC
>NZ_RZSA01000263.1:0-7093 GCF_003998075.1 Mesorhizobium sp. M2A.F.Ca.ET.037.01.1.1
ACACTGGGCGAGCACGAGCGCATCCTGGCGGCGATCAAGGCCGGCGACGCGAAGGGCGCGAGCTCCGCCATGACGCGGCATCTAGCAGGTGCGGCTTCTCGCGTAGGACTGCCGGGAGGCGAGGCCTCGGCGAAGCCAGCGTCGACGGCGCGGCATTCGCGGCTGCGGAAGGCTGTGCGCGGGCAGGCGGCGGGGTAGGCAGCGGCTCAGCCCGCTCGGTCAGCGGCAGCCAAAACGGAGAGGAGCGCCCTGTGCGATTTCACTCAGCCGCCGGCTCAACCAGCGACACCCCGTTCAACCCCGCGACGATATCCGACAGCGCCGGCACGAATTTTTCCCCGTGCCCCGCGGCCACCGCCGTGGCAAAACCGTTGCGGACCACGGCGCCGACCGGGTTGGCGATGCCGGCGGCCTGGGCGAAGGAGGCGAGGTAGGTCATGTCCTTCAGCGCATTGGCGATGGCAAAGCGCTGGGCGTTTTCGTTGCGGTTCAGTACGAAGTCGAAGAAGGCCTGGTAGAAGCCGCAATCCATGCGGCTGCCAGAGATGACGCTGTTGAAGACCTGTGGCGTCAGCCCGGCCTTGGCGCCGAGCGTCAGCGCCTCGGAATAAATCGCGGAATAGCCCATCGAGACGAAATTGTTGAGCAGCTTCATAGTGTGGCCGCTGCCGGTCGGGCCTGTGTGGACGACGCGAGCGGCGAAGGCTTCGAGGACAGGCCGCGCGCGGGCGACCGCTTCCGCCGCGCCGCCGACCATGACGTCGAGCTTGCCTTCGGCAGCTTCCTTGGGCGTGCGCGCCAGAGGCGCGTCGATCAGCGTCACGCCCTGAGCAGCAAGCTCGGCAGCGAGCGCGATCGTCGAGGACGGGTTGGAGGTCGAGCAGTCGACGATCAGCAGTGGTTTGCCGGCAGCCGCAAGCCCCTCCGGTCCCTTCACGACCGCTTCCACTTGCGGCGAGCCGGTGACGCAGAGGAGAACGATGTCGCAGCCTTCGGCGAGCGCACGCGGTGTGGCCGCCTGGCGGGCACCGGCGCCGACCAGCTTCAGCGCCGCCTCCTGGTTGCGGTGCGCCCAGACCGTCAGCGGCCAAGCCTTGGCCAGAAGGTTGGCCGCCATGCCCGAGCCCATCGCGCCAAGTCCAATAAAGCCGATTTGCCGCTTCATGTTGGTCTTCCCTTGCTGTTGGGGTTGCTGTCCTGATGCATGCCGTTGTCCTAGAACCGCTGTTCACTTGGGCGACATGCATCTTTGCTTGACGCATGTCGTTCTCCCAGAACCGCGCGCAATTCTGGGCGACATGCGTTGGAAACGAGAGATTGCCGTTGCAACCAAGCGGTGCGATCCTTGGCGCAAGAATCGATTTAACGGGCCGGTTTTCCAATGACGGATCGCGAGGGAGCAATGTTCGGCGCCATTCGCCAGTCCCCCAACCTCAGGGGCGAGCTGGTCGACAAGTTTGCCGCGCAGATCGAGGCCGGCGATCTTGCGCCGGGACAGCGGCTTCCCACCGAGCAGGAGATTGTCAACGCGACGGGCGTCAGCCGGACGGTGGTTCGCGAGGCGCTGGCTTCGCTCCGCGCACGAGGGCTGATCACGACACGGCAGGGCCTTGGCGCCTTTGTGGCCCAGGAGCCGCCGCCGAAAACCTTTTCCATCGTGCCGACGGATGTCGAATCGATCGACGAGATCCTGGCGGTGCTCGAGCTCCGCATGGGCGTCGAAGCCGAAGCGGCGGCGCTGGCGGCCACGCGCCGCACCGCCAAGGACCTTGCGCTCATGGCCAAGCAGCTTGGCGCCATCGACCGGGCGATCGCCGAGACGGGTCTTGCTGCGACCGAGGATGCGGCTTTCCATCGGGCGATTTCGCTCGCCTCGCACAACGCCTACTTCAGCCGGCTCTTCGACACGTTCGGCACCGCGATGATCCCGCGGCAGTGGACGCAATTCGACCGGATGGAGCCCGCCGAGCGCGAACGGCATTTCGAGCGGACGCGGCGCGAGCACCGGGCGATCCATGATGCCATCGCAGCACGCGACGCCAAGGCGGCGCAGCGCGCGATGCGGCTGCACTTGACCCGTTCCTACAAGCGCTTCGAGCAGCTCCGCGACAGTGCCGGGAAGTAAATCGGGCAAGGCCGCTCGACCGGTTCGTGGCTTGTATCGATCAGCGGCGGCGGCGGCTTGACGGTCCAGGTCGGGTTGGCATCGATCGCCGACACGCGCCAATGCCAGGAACCTGCTGTTGCCCTCCAGCTTGCCGGTAGATTCAAGGCCGCCGCTTTTTGCCATCACCTTTTGCATGCTTACAGGGTTGTCATACAACTATCCGGTCTGATATTCCTGCGGGCACGACCCGTCAAGACGACGTTGGCTTTGAGGAGTGAGTTTCCATGCATCAAAGGCGATTTGGCCGCACCGGCTGGCAAGTGTCGGAAATCGGCTTCGGCAGTTGGGCGATCGGCGCCGACTGGGGTGACGTCGAGGAGAAGGACGGCATCGCGGCGCTGAATGCGGCGCTCGATTCAGGCGTGACGATGATCGACACGGCCGATGTCTATGGCGACGGCCGGGCGGAAAAACTGATCGCGAAGACGCTGAAGGGGCGGGGCGGCGCGAGGCCGATGGTCGCCACCAAAGCCGGCAAGCGGCTAAACCCGCATGTCGCTTCCGGCTACAATCGCCAGAACCTGACCAGCTTCGTCGAGCGCAGCCTGCGCTATCTCGAGGTCGACGTGCTCGACCTGGTCCAGCTCCACTGTCCGATGACGGAGGTCTTCTACCAGCCCGAGACGTTCGAGGCGCTGGACAGGCTGGTCGAGGAGGGCAAGATCCGTCACTACGGCGTCAGCGTCGAGAAGGTCGAGGAAGGCATCAAGGCGCTGCAATATCCAGGCGTCGTCAGCGTCCAGATCATCTACAACATGTTCCGGCAGCGACCCGCGGAGCTGTTCTTCGACATGGCGCGCCAGAAGGATGTCGCCATCATCGTCAGGGTGCCGCTGGCCAGCGGGCTCTTGTCCGGCAAGTTCAAGAGCGATTCCAGTTTCAGTGCCAAGGACCACCGCAACTACAACCGGCAGGGCGAGGCCTTCGACGTCGGCGAGACATTCTCCGGCGTGAACTATCAGGAAGGCCTGCAGGCGGTCGAGGAATTGCGGCCGCTGCTGCCGCCAGGCGCGACAATGGCGCAATGGGCGCTGCGCTGGATACTGATGAACCCGGCGGTGACGGTGACCATTCCGGGCGCCAAGTCCGTCCGGCAGGCGCAGGAAAACGCCGCCGCGTCCGACCTGCCGGCGCTGTCGCCGCAAGTGATGGAGCGCATCGCCGACATCTATGAGCGGCGCATCAAGGCCGCTGTGCACCAGCGCTGGTGACCGCCATGGTGATCGACGGCCATCAGCATTTCTGGGATCCGGCGGATGGCTCCTGCGGCTGGATGACGGAGGATTACGCTTCCATACGCCGGGTGTTCTCCCCCGACGACCTCATGCCGGCGCTCGCCGCGGCCGGCGTGGACAAAACCATCCTTGTCCAGACTTGGCATTCGCTCAACGAGACGCTTGTGTTCCTGGAGACCGCGAGCCGGACCGACTTCGTCGCCGGCGTCGTCGGATGGGTCGACCTCACCGACCCCGAGGTGGCGGCCACCTTGTCCGAGCTGAAGGCGCGGCCGGATGGCCGCTATCTGGCCGGTATCCGTCACCTCGTCCATAACGAGGCGGATCCGAACTGGCTGCTGCGCGCGGACGTCCAGCGCGGGCTGGCTGCGGTCGCCGAAGCGAACCTCGCCTATGACCTGCTGTTGAAGGAGCCGCAAATCCCCGCGGCCCTGGAGACGGTGGAACGGCATCCCAATTTGCGTTTCGTGGTCGACCACATCGCAAAGCCGCGCATTGCGCAGCACGCCATGGAGCCATGGGCCGGATTGATGCAAGGTTTCAAGGCGCATCGCGACCACGTCTGGTGCAAGCTGTCCGGGATGGTCACGGAGGCCGACTGGCGGCATTGGAAAAGCCAGGACCTGCAGCCCTATGTCGACGCGGTGCTTTCGATCTTCGGGCCGTCGCGATGCCTGTTCGGCTCGGACTGGCCGGTCTGCCTGGTCGCCGCCGACTATCAGTCGGTCAAGCACGCCCTCGGCGATTGCCTCTCCGGGTTGACGGAAGAAGAACGGTCGCAAATTTTTGGCGCTTCCGCCATTGAGGCGTACCGCTTGTCGCTGTGACTGTGGCAAGGCTCTGCGCCCTCCGCCTTGGCGTTGCCGGGCCACTTTCATCATCACAATGACCGCGGCGCATGTCTCTGCGTTGGGCATCCTTGTCCGGCGCCTCGCACGATGAACTTCCCAACCCAAGCTTAGATCGGAAACAGACGAACGAAAGGGGTGACACGACGCCACCTGTTCGATCGCCGTCAGGCCGGAGTCAAGTTGACAGCCGTGTTACATGGTAATAGGGTTGTATGACAAGTTGGCCATGTAACGGGAGGAACATGCATGAGACAGCTAGGACTTGGATTGGCCATGGCAGCCGCTGGGCTCGCCATGGCTTTGCAGACGGCACGTGCCGACGAGGAACTGCCCATCGGCGTCATCGCCGCGCAGTCGGGCTCGTTCGTTTCGGCCGGCAACACCATCGTCGGCGCCGCCAACCTGGCGGCGCAGCAGATCAACGACGCCGGCGGCATCAAGGTCGGCGACAAGACCTACAAGATCAAACTCTATATCCGCGACAACCGGACGGATGTGAACGTCACCATCGCGTCCGCGCGCGAGCTGGTCAACGACATCGGCGTCAAGGCGATCTGGGGCACCGAGACGCATGACTTCTCCGTGTCGATGGCCAAGATCACCGGCCCGGCCAAGGTCCTGCAGTTTTCCGGCAACAGCTCGCTCGGCGCCGTGCTCGACGACAAGGCCGTCGCCGAGGACGGCTGGCTCCACTACGCGTTCCAGAGCGAGCCGCAGGAATGGCAGCGCAGCGGCAGCACCGCCAAGGGCGTGCTGTCGCTGCTCACGCCGCAGCTGAAGTCGCCGCCGAAGCATTCGGTGGTGTTCGTCGGCAATGACGCGACCGGACAGTATCTGTCGTCGCACTATGTCAAGGCGCTCGAGGCGGAAGGCCAGAAAGTCGACCTCGTGCAGTATCCGCCGGATACGACCGACTTCTCGCCGCTGCTCACCCGCATCAAGGGCATGAAACCCGATATCGTGCATTTCTGGTACAACGGCGATTCAACCCTCACCGCCTTCCCGCAAGCCCTCAAGCTCGGCGTGGCCCCGTCCTATTTCCTGTTCGGCGTCGATCCGGGCATCTATCAGGAGCGTAGCCTGAAGGCGAACGTGCCGGTGACGATGAGCTGCGTGCCGGTCTGCTGGGGTTCCTCGCCATACCCCGAGGTGAAGCAGTATTTCGACAAATATTTCGGCCTCGGCGCCGCCAAAGGCCCGCAGTCCTCCGTTTCGCTGCTCTATTACGATTACTTCTTCTGGTACGCCAAGGCGCTGGAGAAGGTCGGCAAGATCGATGATCCGGACGCGGTGGTCGCAGAGCTCCTGAAGTCGGACTACAAGGGCGTCGTGTCGCCTGTGCCGCTTGTGTTCAACAAGCATCATCAGGTCACCTTCGCGACCGAGGTCTGCATGGTCGAACCCAACACATCCGACAAGTTCAAATGCGCGGTCGAGCAGCCGCCGGCCGCACCGCCGCCCGGCGACAACGGCGGCTGAGCCGGCCCTCGACAAAATCCAAAATCGGGATGGGCGGCTATGTTCCGCCCATCTCCTTCCCAGCAGGTTCGCCACCCGGATTTGATGATGGACATTTTTGTGCAGCAACTGGTGAACAGCCTCTCGGTTGCCAGCGTCACCATTCTCATTGGCATCGGCATCACGCTGATCTTCGGCCTGGCCGGCATCGTCAATTTCGCTCATGGCGAGTTCCTGATGGTCGGGGGCATGGCGACCTGGTTCATGGTCGGCACCGGCATGAACTTCTTCGTCGCGCTGGTGTTGGCCGGCTGCTGGTTGGAGCGCTCGGCTTTGCCGCCGAAAGATGCCTGTTCCGCTTCACGCTCAACCGGCCGATGAACGGCTTCATCATGTCGATCGGCCTCAGCGTGATCCTGCAGCACGCCGTCATCCGCGTCTTCAACGAGTTCCAGAAGAGCATCACCGACCCGGTCGGCCTGGTCTGGACGATCGGCGGCGTGGATATCATCGCCATGCGCGCGATCGTCGTCGCGGTAACGGCCGTGATCGTGGCGATAACTTATTTCGGCATCTCGCGCAGCCGCTATGGGATGGCGTTGCGGGCGAGTGTTTCGGACCGCGACACCGCCGAGCTGATGGGCATCCCGGTGCGCCGCTATGTCACCGGCGTCTTCATCTATGGCAGCCTGCTTGCCGGCATCGGTGGCGCGCTGATGATCTCGCTGTTTCCGATCACGCCCTTCACCGGCAGCGTTATCATCATCCGCGGCTTCGCGGTTTCGCTGATCGGCGGTCTCGGCAATGTCGGCGGCGCCGTCGTTGGCGGTCTCGTGCTCGGCCTGGTCGACGGCCTCAGCGCTGGTTACGGATATCCGGAATGGACCGACGCCTATTCGCTGGTCGTGATGATCCTGATCCTGGTGCTGCGGCCCCAGGGTCTGCTCGGCGGCACGCTCGGCCCCAAGGCATCGTGAGATGTCGATGCCCATGACCGACACCAGCGCCGACAAGACGGGCGCCGCGCCGGAAGGCAGCAGAGCCCGGGATCGCCTCGCGCTTCTGACGGCGGACAACGCGTCGGTTCCCCTGCCGGCCGGCGTTCAGGCGATAACGGCAATCCTGCTGGCGGGGCTGCTCATAGCTTTGCCCTGGCTCGGCCTCGGCTACCGCTTCCTGTCGATCGCCATCACCACGCTCTATACGGCGATCGGCCTCTACGGCCTCGGTCTGCAGTTCGGCCAGGCCGGCATCATGTCGGTCGGCCATGCGGCGCTGATGGGGATCGGCGCCTATGCCTCGGCGATCCTCTCCGTGCAGCTCGACCTGGGCTTCTGGACGTCGCTCCCCTTCGCCATGGCCTTGTCGGCGATCGTCGGCGG
>NZ_RZSA01000264.1:0-7074 GCF_003998075.1 Mesorhizobium sp. M2A.F.Ca.ET.037.01.1.1
GAGACAGGGCCGATCGCGACGAACACACCGTCGACCGGCAGCTTCGATTCCTGGCCGGTCACGACATTGCGCAGCGTCAGGCCTTCGACGGAAGGCGGCAGCGGCGCCTTACCCGGACGTCCGGTGATCTCGTGCACCACCGTGTCCCAGATGACGCGGACATTGTCCTTCGCAAGCAGCCGCTCGCGCAGGATGCGCTCGGCACGGAAATCGTTGCGCCGATGGATGACGGTGACGCTTTTCGCGAGGTTCGACAGATAGAGCGCTTCCTCGACCGCGGAATTGCCGCCGCCGACCACCGCCACGTCCTTGCCGCGGTAGAAGAAGCCGTCGCAGGTGGCGCAGGCCGAAACGCCGAAGCCCATGAAGGTCTGCTCGGATGGAATGCCCAGCCACTTGGCCTGCGCGCCGGTGGCGATGATCAGCGCGTCCGCCGTGTAGACGGTGCCGGAATCGCCGGTGGCGCGGAACGGCCGCACATTGAGGTCGACCTCGGTGATGATGTCGTTGACGATATCGGTGCCGACATGCTCGGCCTGCGCCAGCATCTGGCTCATCAGCCAAGGTCCTTGGATCGGATCGGCGAAGCCCGGATAATTCTCGACGTCGGTGGTGATCATCAACTGGCCGCCCTGCTGCAGGCCGGCGACCAGCATCGGCTTCAGCATGGCGCGGGCGGCATAGATCGCCGCCGTGTAGCCGGCCGGGCCGGAACCGATAATGAGAACGGGCGCATGTTTGGTGTTCATGAAAGTCCCCTGCGGCGCAAAGCCGTGGTTTTGTCGAGGTTAATGTAAGGGTTGCAAACCATGGCAGCAAGACGAACGGACCGTCGTCCCCGGAAAGCTGCCGTCAGCCGGATATTCGCAAAATCGCAGCTTTTGTTACCTCTAAAAATCGCGTCGGTGAGGGGCTGGCGCGGACACAAAAGTCGTTTAATTACAAATTCGCGAAAGATTCTTGCGCAAGAGCCGAGACAGCCATGCCGCTCAAAGCCGACCTCGACGCCATCGACTGGAAGATCCTGCGTGAATTGCAGAGCGACGGGCGCATGACCAATGTCGAATTGTCGAGCCGGGTCGGCATCTCGGCGCCGCCCTGCCTGCGCCGCGTCAGGCGGCTGGAAGAAGCCGGCATCATCCGCGGTTACCGCGCGCTTCTCAACGCGCCGGCGCTCGGCATGGATGTCGTCGCCTTCTGCCTGATCGGCCTGCACCATCAGGCCGATGCCGAGTTGAAGACCTTCGCCGAACGCACGCGCGGCTGGCCGATCGTGCGCGACGCCTGGATGGTGTCGGGCGAATCCGATTTCCTGCTGCACTGCGTGGCAAGCGACCTTGGCACCTTCCAGACCTTCGTCATCGAGGAACTGGCTTCGGCCCCGAATGTGGACACGGTGCGCACCGCCTTGACCATCCGCCGCGTCAAGGATGAGGGGCTGGTGGCCTTTCAAACTTGATGTGCCGTTTCCGGAAATTCCGCTGCAGAACAACAGGCTTAACTTCAGGTCTTGAATCAACCTGCGATCAAAGCGATCGTATCGCAGTGAGCAGTCCACCAAGGTCCGTTGCGTCGCGCAACGGCAACACCGAAAGCCCGCCCATCATCGAGCCTTCGCCGTCGACAAGCCAGCCACACGTGAGGCCGGCGCGCTGGCCGGCTTCCATATCCGCCAGCTTGTCGCCGACGATCAGTGATCGTTTCAAGTCCAGGCCGAGCTGCCGGCCCGCCTCCAGCAGCATGCCTGGATTGGGCTTGCGCATCGGATGATCGGCCATCGCCAGTAGACCGGTGCCGGTCTCGTGGTAGGCGCAAGCCAGCACCATGTCGACAAACGCGTTCTGTTCAGCCAGCAGGTCGAGCACGCGCCCGTTGACCCGGGCGAAAGCGTCCCAGCCGAAATAGCCGCGCGCGATGCCGGACTGGTTGGTGACGACAACGACCGGAATGCCGCGCTGGTTCGCGGTCGCGATGACCGGCGCGATGCCATCGCGCAGCGCCATGGTCGCCGGATCGTCGGGATAGCCGGTATCCAGATTGATCGTGCCGTCGCGATCGAGGAACAGCGCCGGCCGGCCGGCCGGAAAGCTCCGGTCACCAACCCGCTCGACCCAAAGGCCTGGCCCGGCCAGCGGAAAGCCTTCGCTCTCAGCCATTGCTGAGACGCGCTTCGACCGCCTCGCACAGATGGTGGTAGAGGCAGAGATGCCCCTGCTGGATGATCGGCGTCGAGGTCGATGGCACATTGAGCAGGATGTCGGCCAGCGGCGCGAGCTTGCCGCCGGTATCGCCGGTAAGGCTGATCACCGTCATGCCCATCATGCGCGCCTGCTCGGCGGCGGCAAGGATGCTTGGCGAATTGCCGCTGGTCGAGATGGCAAGCAGCACCGCGCCTTCCGATCCATGCGCCTCGACCTGGCGCGAGAAGACGGTGTCGAAGCCGTAATCGTTGCCCCAGGCGGTCAGCACCGCGGCGTTGGCCGGCAGCGCGATGACATTGTAGGCCTTGCGCTCCTTCAGGAAGCGGCCGACCAACTCGCCGGCGATGTGGATGGCATCGCTGGCCGAGCCGCCATTGCCGCAGATCAGCAGCGCCTTGCCTTGCGAAAGCGCGGTCACGACCGTGCTCACGGCGCGCTCCATCTCACCGGTCAGGTCGCGCTCGACCATCGCCGAGATCGCCGCCGCGGAGCGGACCAGGTAGTCGTTCAAATCGGACATGAGACCCTCAGTTTGCGGCACGCAGCTTGCCGATCGTGTTCGTCGTGCTCTTGCCTGCGACGAGGTCGACCAGCACCACGCGCCCGCCCGCCTTCTGCACCACATCGGCGCCGACCACGGTCTCGATCGTATAGTCCGCGCCCTTGACCAGGACGTCGGGCAAGAGCGCCTCGATCAGCTTGAGCGGCGTATCCTCCTCGAAGACGACGACGGCGTCGACCGAGGCAAGCGCTGCCAGCACGCAGGCGCGGTCATGCTGGTTGTTGACCGGGCGCCCCGGCCCTTTCAGCCGGCGCACCGAGTCGTCGCTGTTGAGGCCGAGCACCAGCCGGTCGCACTGGCTGCGGGCGGCATGCAGCAGGCTGACATGGCCGGCGTGCAGGATGTCGAAACAGCCATTGGTGAAGCCGACCGTGAGGCCCTCTTCCTTCCAGGCGGCGACCATCCTGGCCGCCGCATTGGCGTCAAGAATGGCATCCGTATGAGCCGTCGGCCCATGCGAGCGGAACAGCGCGCCGGACAGTTCCTCGACATTCAGCCGAGCGGTGCCGCGTTTTCCCACCACGACGCCGCCGGCCGCATTGGCGATGACCGCGGCATGCACCCGGTCGGCGCCGGCGGCGAGCGAAAGCGCGAAGCTCGCAATGACCGTGTCGCCGGCACCGGAAACGTCGAACACTTCGCTGGCCTGGGTGGAAATGTGGCGGGCATCCTCGGCGGAGACCACGCTCATGCCCTTCTCGCTGCGCGTGGCGACGATATACTCGAAGTCATGCGCGGCGATCAGGTCGCGTGCGGCGGCCACGATCTCGTCATCGCCGAACACCTTGCGCCCGACCGCCTCGCCAAGCTCCTTGCGGTTCGGCGTCACTGCCGTGGCGCCGGCATAGCGCGCGTAATCGCGCCCCTTCGGATCGACCAGCACCGGCTTGCCGGCATCGCGGCAGATCGCGATCAGCTCGCCGGCGACGCCGTCGAGCAGAATGCCCTTGCCGTAATCGGAAAGGATCACGATGTCGGCGCGGCCAAGCGCGGCCTGGAAATGATCGATGAGCTTCGCCCGCTCGGCGGAAGTGAGCGGCTTGATCTCTTCCTCGTCGAAGCGCAGCACCTGCTGGTTGAGCGCGCTGAAGCGGCTTTTCGACGAGGTCATGCGGTCCGCCCGCTGCAGAAGCCCGTCCGTGTCGACACCGATCTCGCTCAGCATGCGCATCAGATTGTTGCCGGCCTGGTCGGCGCCGATCACCGAGACGGGTATGGCGGCCCCGCCTAGCGAAACGATGTTGGAGACGACATTGCCGGCGCCGCCCATGTTCAGCATTTCGCCCCGTCCATGCAGCACGGGGATCGGAGCCTCCGGCGAGATGCGTTCGATCACGCCGCTGACGAAACGGTCGAGAATGAAATCGCCGACCACCAGCACGGTGACCTCGCCGAACCGGGCGATGGTGCGATGCAAAGGTTCCGGAGAGGGCGGATTGTGCTTGATCATCTCACTCGACATATGCCTGAAAAAGGCAGGACTTGATTAGGTTTCAGCGCCGGAATTGTGGCGCACCTCGCTCAACGCGATGCGGATATACCGCAATTGCGGCGAGCGCAACGGCAGGCCCGATTGACTGCGGCCGAAGTCGGCTGTGCAATCAGCTTCTCTGCAGGGCCACGTGGACGCCGAGGCCGACAAGCACGGCGCCGCCTGCACGCTGCATCAGCCGCTGCGCCCGCCCTGAACGCCGCAGCCGGTCGATCATCGCGCCGGCAAGGAATACGCAAACAATATCGGCGGAGGAAAACATCAGATTGACGATGGTTCCAAGCACGACGAACTGCAGCCAGACGGGAACGCCGCCGAGGCATCGATGAATTGCGGCAGGAACGCCATGAAGAAGATCGCCGTCTTCGGATTGAGCACCTCGACGGTGATGCTTTCGAAAAAGGCGCGCCGCGCCGATTTCCGCTCGATGGCCGGCAGAGCCGTATCGCCGCCTGTCCGTTTGCGGATCATTGAGACGCCGAGCCAGATCAGATAGAGCGCGCCGCCGAGCTTGACCGCCAGATAGAGCGGCGGCACGGCGTGGAACAGGACGGACAGTCCCGCGGCGGCCGCGAAGACATGCACATAACCGCCAAGATGAATGCCGAGAGCCGCCGTCAGCCCCGACCAGCGGCCCCGCGCCATCGTCTGCGCCGCGGCTAAAGCATGGCGGGTCCGGGGATGTAGGCGAAGATCGCAGTGGTGGCGAAGAATGCGATGAGCAGTTCGGTCGACGGCATTCTTGGTCCCTTACGCTGCGCCAGCTGGCTAAGGCCGACTGGAGCGGTAGCTTTGCGGCCTCACTGTGGCAAGGAACCTGTCTGCCGGGATTTGGTCAAGACACGCGCCATGAACTTGTCATGGTCGATCACGGCGCGCTCGTGGAAACCTTCCCCGATCGGTCCGCCCTCGTCACTGCACGACACCTTGAAGCGCAGCTTTCTTCCTTCCACGGCGATAAGCTCGACATCTGCCGTGACCATCATGCCGACAGGCGTGGCGGCGACATGGGAAACATCGACATGGGTGCCGACGGTCCTCTCATGGCTTCCGAGGAACGGGCGCAATGCCTCGATGCACGCCCATTCGATGAAGCCGACCATGAAGGCGGTAGCGAATACCGGCGGCATGTCGCCGAATCCCGCAAAGGCCGGCGTCATGGCAGGCACCGTCAGGGTATCGTCCACCCGCAGGGTTTGAAGATGGCGAAGGCCAGGCTTTAGATCGGACGTCATGATTGCACCACGGGCATGTATCCGCACCGCGGCGCCCTCGCCCCGGTGCTTGCAAGCAGCTTATCCCGAAAGCCCTTCCGCCGATCCATCCCTACATTCGTCGTAGCCGCGGCCGGCGAGCTTTATCGACAGCCCAGCCCACCTCCCCTATAAGAGCCCGGATCGCAAACAGACAGAGGCCTTCATGATCATCGTCACGGGCGGCGCCGGCATGATCGGCTCCAACATCGTCGCCGCACTCAACGCCGAGGGGCATGACGACATCGTCGTGGTCGACGATCTCACCGACGGCCACAAGATCGCCAACCTCGCCGACCTTCGCGTCGCCGACTATCTCGACAAGGACGATTTTCTCGCCCAGCTCGAGAATGGCGCGCTCGGCCGCATCGAGGTCGTCTTCCATCAGGGCGCCTGCTCGACCACCACCGAGTGGAACGGCAAGTTCATGATGCACGTGAACTACACCTATTCGAAGCGGCTCCTGCATGCCTGCCTCGACCTGCGCGTGCCCTTCCTTTATGCCTCCTCCGCATCCGTCTATGGCGGGGGCAGCGAGTTCCGCGAGGAGCCCGAGTTCGAGCGCCCGCTCAATGTCTATGCCTATTCGAAGAAACTGTTCGACGACTATGTCCGCCGCAATGTCGACGCCGATCATTCGCAGGTGACGGGGCTGCGCTACTTCAACGTCTACGGACCGCGCGAGGCGCACAAGGGCGCCATGGCGTCCGTCGCCTTCCATCTGTTCAACCAGGTCGAGCGCGGCGAAAATCCGAAACTCTTCGGCGCCTATGGCGACTTCGGCCCCGGCGAGCAGAGCCGCGACTTCATCCATGTCGGCGATGTCGCCGACGTCAATCTGTGGCTTTGGAAAAAGGGCCAGAGCGGCATCTTCAACTGCGGCACCGGTCGCGCCCAGCCGTTCCGCGCCGTCGCCGAAACGGTGATCGACACGCTGGGCAAGGGCGAGATCGAGTTCATCCCCTTTCCCGACCATCTCAAGGGCAGCTACCAGAGTTTTACGCAGGCTGATATGTCCCGCTTGCGCGCGGCCGGCTACAATGGCCAATTCCGCACAGTCGAAACCGGCGTCAGGGACTATGTCGAATGGCTGAAGGCCCAACGATCCTCGTGATCGGTCCACGCTGGGTGGGCGACATGGTCATGGCGCAGTGCCTGTTTGCGGCGCTGAAGGAAAAACATCCGAACGCGGCGATCGATGTGCTGGCGCCGGCCTGGGCCGCGCCTTTGGTCAAGCGCATGCCCGAGATACGCAGCCAGATCGACTTCCCGCTGATGCCGGGCGCGCTCGAATTCCGCAGCCGCAGGCGCTTCGGCCGCCTGCTGCGCGGCCGCTACGACATGGCCTATGTGCTGCCGGGAAGCTGGAAATCGGCACTGATCCCGTTCTTTGCCCGCATCCCCCATCGTGTCGGCAATTTGCGCGAAATGCGCTATGGCCTGCTGACCGACATCGTGCCGCTGCCCGAAGCGCTGAAGCGGCGCACGGCGCGCGCCTATTTCGGCCTCGCGCGCGGCGGCACGTTTCGCGCGCCGAAGCTTACCGTCGACAAGGCCAACCAAGCC
>NZ_RZSA01000265.1:0-7043 GCF_003998075.1 Mesorhizobium sp. M2A.F.Ca.ET.037.01.1.1
GGGCAGTTTTGTCGGAAGGATTGGCTGATAGCGGCCTACTGGACGAGGACCGAGCGGCCGCATGTCGCGCCGGTCACGCGCACATCGGCCTCGCCGACATGCACGCCCAGTGTCCCAAGCACGTTGTAGACCAGGCTGTCGACCGGCGCGGTCACGCCGTTGAGCAGCGTTGTCACCGCCGGCTTGACCGCGCCGAGCAGGGCGGTCACATCGAGGCCGAGCCCCAGCGCGTTGACCGACAACGACAGTTTGTTGATCAACGATGTCGTCAGCGACTGCGTCAGGTTCCTTGTCGACACCGTCTTGATCGCCTTGTTGGCGATGTCGGTGGCACTATAGGTCAGCGTGGTCGGCGCCATGTTGGTGATTGAAAAGGCCGACGATCCTTTGATCTGCAGCAGGTTGAGGTTGATCAGCAACAGCTTGAGGCTGACATCCGCGATCTCGGCGTCGGAGAAGGATTGCGGCTTGGTGAAGTCCGCGAAACCACTGGCGTTGCTGTCGGCCAGATGAGCCTCGACGACTCCTGGTTGCGTGGCGATCGAGACCTTGATGCTGGAGGGGCCGGTCGGACAGGTGATATCGGTCAGCTTGGCCTCGGCATAGGCGACCTCGACATTGAGCGGCAGGTTGACGGCAAGCAGATTGATGCCGCCGCCGAGATTGGAATTGCCGACGGTGACGCTGGCGTTGAGCTTGATGCGTGTCTGCGCCGTGCGCACCACGGTGCCTGATTCCCCCACCGCGAGCCAGGGCGAGTTCTGCATGGGCTCGCCGATGGCGATGGCAAGCGTCGTCGATGCCAGCCCCGGTATGGTAGCGCCGAGATTGACCGCGACCTGGTTCGTGCCGTTGGCCAAAGCCGCCGCCGCCGTCAACATGCTGAGCGCGCTGGCCTCGACCGACAGCCCGGCGGGTTTCTGTCCAAGGCCCAGGCCGCCCACCGAGCCAAGGTCGACGAGAGTGCTGAGCGGAATCTTGACAGTATTGGTGGCGCTGGAAGCCATGGTCTGCAATGCGATCTTGGCCGTACGGTCCAGCCCCGGCACGTTGGCCATGGCGGTGGCGATCTGGCCGACCGTCGCCTTCGAGGCGAGCACGTCCGAATAGGAAACGCCGGTCAGCCTGAGCTGCACGGCAAGTTGGTCGACGAAGGAGAGCACGTCGACATCGGCCGAGATCAGCGAATTGTAGTCCATCACGCTGAGCGAGATGTTGCCGCCGAGAAGGCTGCCGATAAGCGCGTTGAGAATGCCGCCATTGAGACTGGCGAGTCGCGAGCCGACCGAGAAAGCTGCCTGCGGCTGCGCGCTGGCGATGGCCGTCGTGCCGAGTGTGGGCGGCGCCATGATCGAGCCGGCGAAATAGAGCGTGCCTTGCTTCTTCAGCGACACCTGCACGGCATTGTAGGGCAGCTTGCCCGCCTCGAACCGGTTGCCGGCGGCAATGGTGCTGACGCCGGTGTAGCGCCCCGGCACGATCTGGACGACCGCCTTGGTGGCGGTTGGCGCCACGTTGGTGCCTTGTTGCTGCACCGCGACCGAGGTGATGCCGTTGTCGGCGAGCGTCGTCAGCACCGCCTGCTGGGCATTGGGGATGTTCGAGGCCGCGGTGATGGCGGCGAGATCGACGATCGACTGCGCGGCACGGCGCTCGTTGTAAAGGGAACCTTCGTCGATCGCGAAGGCGGTCAGCGCCAGCGCGACTGGCGTGCACAGCGCCGTCATCACGGCGAAATTCGCGCTACGGTCGGCGACGAGCCTCCTCGTCGCCGCCATCAATCCCCCCTTGATGGACATCATATGCCTCCGACACGAATCGTCGACTGGCGCTGTATCGTCGTACCCGGCAGCGGCAGCGTCCTGAACAGGTTCCAGATCGGCAGGTTGCGCGCATCATAGGTGACGGAGACGACGAACTGGCTGCCATCGGCGACACTGTCCTTTGCATTGACGGTCAGCTTGTTAGGATCGACGAAGGGGTAGCCGGAGACGTCATGCGCGATGAAATCAGTGACCAGTGCCTGCCGCTCGGTCTGGTTGAGGCCGGCGATCGCCGTTCGCGCCGCATCGGCGGCGATCTGCTGCACAGAATGGCTGGCGCCGAAATAGATTCCGTATGCAACCATGCCGAGCAAAAGCAGGATGAAGACCGGCGCAAGCATGGCGAATTCGACTGCCGATGTGCCCGTGGCATCCGCCCGGAAACGACAGCACGAAGCAAGGAATTTTCGGTTTTTCAGCATGTTGCGGAGAATGCCAAACCCCGCCTGCAAAAACAGAAAACGCGTCGAACAACCGGCGGGTGTGCCAAGTTGAAGGTAGGTTTATAACGTTAGTTTTCGCTGTTTTAGCGTGATGACGTTCACTTTGCGTCAAGCAGGCAATGGTTGAAATAAGATTCCGCTCTGTCTAGTCTCCAGCCACCAGCAGCCGGAAGGGACCGGCGGCACGCCTGAAAGGGGCCGTTTCAACGGGTCCGGGGCGTCAACACTTAAGGCGCGGCTGAGGGGCTGCGCCGACAGGGAGAACTTCATGCTGAAAAACATGCTGAAGGCGACGGCGTTCGCCACCACCTTGGCTCTGGCCACGGGCTCCTTTTACACCCATGCTTTCGCCGAAACCGTCTACAACCGCGGCAGCGCCGCGGAGGCGGAGACGGTCGATCCACACAAGACGTCGACGACCTACGAAGCCGATATCATACGCGACCTGTTCCAGGGCCTCGTCATGCACGACCAGAAGACGAACCTCATTCCGGGCGCCGCCGAAAGCTGGACAGTGTCCGACGACGGCACCGTCTACACCTTCAAGCTGCGCAAGGACGGCCTCTGGTCGGACGGCACCCCGGTGACGGCGGACGACTTCGTCTATTCGTTCCATCGGCTGGAAGATCCGGCCACCGCCGCGGAATACGCCTCGATGCTCTATCCGGTGAAGGGCGCCGAGGACTTCAACACCAAGAAAGGCAAGGCCGAGGATATGGGCGTGAAGGCGATCGACGCCAACACGCTTGAAGTCACGCTGAAGGCGCCGACGCCTTATTTCCTGGAGATGCTGACCCATCAGGCGACCTATCCGGTCAACAAGGCTTCCATTGACAAGCTCGGCGCCGATTGGATCAAGCCCGGCAAGCTGGTTTCCAACGGCGCCTATACGCTGGCCGAATGGGTGCCCAACGACCATCTCAAGATGGTCAAGAATCCGAAATTCTGGGACGCAGCGAGCGTCAAGCTCGACGTGGTGAACTACATCCCGACCGAGGATCGCTCGTCGGCGATGAAGCGCTTCGAGGCTGGCGAGCTCGACAGCTATGGTGACCTGCCGACCGAGCAGCTCGCCGATCTCAAAGCCAAATTTGGTGACCAGGTCCGTGTCGGGCCATATCTCGGCACCTATTATTATGCGGTCAAGACCGACAAGGCGCCGTGGGACAATGTCGAGCTGCGCAACGCCATCTCGATGGCGATCGATCGCGACTTCCTGGCCGAGAAGGTCTGGCAGAACTCGATGCTGCCTGGATATTCAATGGTGCCTCCGGGCATCGAGGGCTACACGCCGTCGCTGGCCAAATACGCCGACATGCCGCAGATCGACCGCGAGGACGCGGCCAAGAAGATCCTGGAGAAGCTCGGCTACACGCCCGAGCATCCGCTGAAGATGGAAATCCGTTACAACACCTCGGAAAACCATAAGAATACGGCGGTTGCTATCCAGGAACAGCTGAAGCCGCTCGGCGTCGAGGTCACGCTGCTCAACACCGACACCAAGACCCACTACGGCTTCCTCGAGCAGAAGGGCAATTACGACGTCGCTCGCGCCGCCTGGATCGCCGACTACAAGGATCCTGAGACCTTCCTCGGCATCTCACGCAAGGCGAGCGGCAACAACTACTCGAACTACAACAGCTCGGCCTACGAAGCCGCGATGGACAAGGCGGCAGCCGCCGGCGGCAAGCCGGAAGAGCGCATGAAGGACCTCGCTGAGGCCGAGCGCATCCTCGTCGACGACGTCGGCCAGATCCCGCTGCTCTACTACAGCTATCACGACATCGTTTCCTCGAAGCTGCATGGCTTCGATGACAATGTGATGGACATTCATCCGTCCCGCTTCATCTCCAAGGACTGACAAGTAACCTTGGCCGTGCCGCCGCTCTCTTTTTGAGGGCGGCGACACGGTCTGTCGTCGTGCCGGGCCGAAAGTCGGATTGGATTTTCGACTGCCCCGGTGCGAAGATCAGAGATGCCAGCGCGCCACGATCTCGTCTGGAGAGCCGTCGCCCTGGCTCAAGCGGGGCGCCGATGCTGCGTTATGTCTTCCGGCGGTTGTTGACCGCCATCCCGACGCTGTTAGTCATCGTGACGGTGGCGTTCTTCCTGATCCGCGTCGCCCCTGGCGGCCCGTTCAACCAGGAGAGGGGCCTGAGCCCCGAGATCAGGGCCAATCTCGAAGCCCAGTTCGGCCTCAACGATCCGCTCTGGCTGCAATATCTCCACTATCTCGGCAATCTTTTGCGTGGCAGTTTCGGCCCGAGCTACAACCTGCCGGATTTCACCGTCACCGAACTCTTCGCCAAGGGTCTGCCGATCTCCGTTCAGCTCGGCACGTCGGCATTGGTGCTGGCGCTGATTGTGGGCTCGATCCTGGGTACGATCGCGGCGCTCAACCAGAACAAAATCGCCGACTATTCGGTGATTGCGCTCGCCACTGCCGGCAGCACCATCCCGACCTTCGTCATCGCGCCGGTGATCCAGCTTGTCTTCGGGCTGTCCTGGAAGCTCCTGCCGATCGGCGGCTGGGGCGACGGCGCCTTGATCAACAAGGTCGGCCCGGTGCTGACGTTGGCCTTGCCGCAGATCGCCATCGTCGCCCGCCTGATGCGCGGCTCGATGATCGAGAGCCTGCGCTCCCACCACATCCGCACCGCCCGCGCTCTCGGTCTCTCCGACTGGTCGGTGGTGGTCAAGCACGCGCTGCGCGGCGCCGTGCTGCCGATCGTCTCCTTCACCGGCCCGGCAGCCGCGGCCCTGCTCACCGGCTCGATCATTGTCGAGACGATCTTTTCCATTCCCGGCGTCGGCCGCTATTTCGTCGATGCCGCGCTCAACCGCGACTACACGCTGGTCATGGGAACCGTGGTGGTGATCGCGCTCTTCACCATCGTCTTCAACCTGATCGTCGATCTTCTCTACGCGGTGGTTGATCCGAGGGTGCGCTATGACTGATCTCGCCGTCGCCGTGCCCGAGCCGATCGTCGGCCGTTCGCTCTGGGGCAATGCCTGGGCGCGGCTGAAGCGCAACCGCGCCGCGATGTTCAGCCTCTACTACCTGGCTTTCATCACCGTCATCAGCGTGTTCGGCCCAATGGTCGTGCCGCACGAATACACCACCATCTACGGCGACTATGTGCGCATGCCGCCGAGCCTGTCGGCCTATCCGAAGCCCGACATGATCCAGGGTGCGCTCACCGATGCCATCAAGCGCATGCGCGCCAACATCAAGGAATGGCACCAGGACGGCAACCGCGTCATCGTCACCGTCACCTCGACCAAGCCGATCGACGACCGCAACATCCGCTATCTCGACCGTTCCGACGCCTTCGACGACACCAGGATCGAGAACAAGTCGGCCGATGGGCTCGAAGTGACGATGAGCTCGGCCATCAAGCAGCAATATTTCTACTTCGGCACTGACAACACCGGCCGCGACCTGCTTTCGCGAACACTGATGGCCGGGCGCATTTCGCTCGCCATCGGCCTGCTCGCCGGCGTCGTCGCCGGTGTCATCGGCGTCATCTACGGCGCGACCGCCGGGTTTGCCGGCGGCCGGGTCGACGAGGTGATGATGCGCATCGTCGACGTGCTCTATTCGCTGCCCTTCATCTTCTTCGTCATCATGCTGGTGGTGTTCTTCGGCCGCAACTTCGTGCTGATGTTCCTGGCGGTGGGGGCTGTGCTGTGGCTAGACATGGCGCGCATCGTGCGCGGCCAGGCGCTGTCGATCCGAAGGCAGGAATATGTCCAGGCGGCGGAAGCGATGGGCGTCGGTCAGTGCGGCATCCTGCTGCGCCATGTCATCCCCAACCTGCTTGGCCCGGTCGTCATCTACATGACGCTGCTTGTGCCGCAGGTCATCATCCTGGAAAGTTTTCTTTCCTTCCTTGGCCTCGGCGTGCAGGAGCCGATGACCAGCTGGGGCGTGCTGATCTCGGTCGGCGCCAAGAACATCGGCTACGCCAACTGGCTGCTGTTGTTCCCGGCTTTCTTCCTCGTCTCGACGCTGTTTGCCCTGAACTTCGTCGGCGACGGCCTGCGCGACGCGCTTGATCCGAAGGACCGCTGACATGGCCACCGAAACGATCCTCAGCGTCAAGGACCTGCGCGTCCGCTTCCAGACCCTCGACGGCACGGTGGAGGCGGTCAAAGGCATTAGTATCAACGTGAAGGCGGGCGAGACCGTCGCCGTCGTCGGCGAATCCGGCTCCGGCAAGAGCCAGACGATGATGGCGGCGATGAACCTCTTGTCCTCCAATGGCGAGGCGACCGGCCATGTCGACTACCGTGGCCAGAACCTTCTGACCCTGTCGAAGAGCGAGCTCAACAAGGTGCGCGGCCGCAAGATCAGCATGATCTTCCAGGAGCCGATGACCTCGCTCGACCCGCTCTACACCATCGGCAACCAGCTGATCGAGCCGATCCGCCGGCACCGCGGGCTCTCCGGGCCGGCGGCGCGCGAAGAAGCGCTGAAGCTGCTCAGGCTGGTGCACATCCCCGATCCCGAGCGGCGCATGAAATCCTACCCGCACGAAATGTCGGGCGGCCAGCGTCAGCGCGTCATGATCGCCATGGCTCTCGCCAACGATCCCGACATCCTGATCGCAGATGAGCCGACGACAGCGCTCGACGTCACCATCCAAGCGCAGATCCTGATGCTGCTGGCCGAACTGCAGCGCAAGCTCGGCATGGCGATCGTCTTCATCACCCACGACCTCGGCATCGTGCGCCGTTTCGCCGACCGGGTCTATGTCATGCGCCAGGGCGAAGT
>NZ_RZSA01000266.1:0-7034 GCF_003998075.1 Mesorhizobium sp. M2A.F.Ca.ET.037.01.1.1
ATATCGACCGCGACGAGAAGACCGGCACGGTCACGCTTTCCATCACCGACGATTTCGGCGCGGTGCGCGATCTCGACCACGGGCTGGTCAATGGCAGCATCGTACGCGAGACATGGGCGATCCATCCCGACGATCCGCTGTCGGCCACCGGAGCCACGCATTGGACGCAGACATTGTCGCGCGATGAATGGTCGGTGCGGACCGAAACCTTTGCCGACATGCGATCGGACGCAGAGAGCTTCATCGTCAGCGCCAGAATCGAAGCCTATGAGGGCGAAAAGCTGATCTTCGAACGCGATTTCGAGCAGACGATTCCCCGCTCCCTGGTTTGAGCGGAGGCAAGATTGGTCCAAACGCGACATGCGATTTACGCCACCGCATGTCGCATTCGGTCTTGCCTGCCGCTTTCCCTTACGGTCATTATCTCCTCCAATAGAAGAAACGACCATAAGGTCGCATACCCAGAGTGAGGAACCATAATGTCCAACGAACTCGACTATCTCAGCCGGCGAGTCGCGGCCGGGAAACTTAGCCGTCGCGACTTTCTCGGTCGCGCCGCCGCGCTTGGCGTCACCGCCACTTTCGCCAACTCGCTGCTCTCCAGCGCCGTGCGCGCTGCCGGCCCGGTCAAGGGCGGCACGCTGAAAGCCGGCCTGCAGGGCGGTGAATCCACCAACAGCCTCGATCCCGCGACTTTCCTCAGCCAGGTTCCGTTCGCCTTCGGCAAGTGCTGGGGCGAAACGCTGGTCGAGCTCGCGCCGGGCGGCGGCGTCGAATATCTCATCGCCGAGGAGATCGGCAGCTCGAAGGATGCCAAGACCTGGACGATGAAGATCCGCAAGGGCGTTCAGTTCCACAACGGCAAGGAAGTGACGCCGGACGACGTGGTGGCGACGCTGAAGCGCCACAGCGACGAAAAATCCAAGTCGGGCGCGCTGGGCGTCCTGAAGAGCATCGACACCATCAAGGCCGATGGAGGCAATGTCGTGGTCACGCTGAAGGACCCGAACGCCGACCTCCCCTATTTGATGGCGGACTATCACCTGATCATCCAGCCGAATGGCGGCAACGATAAGCCGGATGCCGGCATCGGCACCGGCCCGTACAAGGTCACCGTCAATCAGCCCGGCGTGAAGCATGGCGGAGAGCGCTTCGCCAATTACTGGCAGGCCGACAAATACGGCCATGCCGACCAGGTCGAGATCATCGTCGTCAACGACCCGACGGCCCGCATGGCTGCGCTGCAGGGCGGCCAGGTCAACATGATCAACCGCGTCGAACCGAAGATCGTCGACCTGGTCAAGCGGCTGCCCGGCGTCACCATCCGCGCCGCCTCAGGCCGCGGCTTCTATCCGTTCAACATGTTCTGCGACACCGCGCCCTTCGACAACAACGACCTTCGCATGGCGCTGAAGCTTGCCATGGACCGCGAGGAGATGCTGACCAAGATCCTGCGCGGCTACGGCGAGGTCGGCAACGACATGCCGGTCAACAAGGCCTATCCGCTGTTCGCAGAGGATTTCGAGCAGCGCAAGTTCGATCCGGAAAAAGCCGCCGCGCTCTACAAGAAGTCCGGCCATAGCGGCTCGATCCTGCTGCGCACGTCCGACGTCGCCTTCCCTGGCGCCGTTGACGCCGCCCAGCTTTACCAGCAGAGCTGCGCCAAGGCTGGCATCAAGATCGAGATCAAGCGCGAGCCGGGCGACGGCTACTGGACGGAAGTCTGGAACAAGCAGCCTTTCTCGCTCTCCTACTGGGGCGGGCGTCCGACGCAGGACCAGATGTATTCGACCGCCTATCTCTCGACCGCCGACTGGAACGACACGCGCTTCAAGCGGCCGGATTTCGACAAGATGGTGCTTGCGGCGCGCGGCGAGCTCGACGAAGCCAAGCGCAAGAAGATCTACCGCGACATGGGCGAGATCATGCGCGACGAAGGCGGCCTGATCGTGCCGTTCTTCAACCAGTTCGTCGACGCGACCGGCAAGGGCGTCGAAGGCTGGGTCGACAACCCGGCGCAGGAACTCAGCAACGGCCACGCGCTGATCGAGTGCTGGCTGCAGGCTTGACGAAGGATAGGAAAGGGCCGGCGCGAGCCGGCCCTTCCGGCTTTCATGGCCTGCCTGAAAGGCGGGCACCGTCCCTTCTTCACCATTGCAGGTAGCCGATGTCGTCTCCGATCCTGAGATTGGTCGCTCAGCGTATCTTGCTGGGCCTGGTTCTTCTGTTCGCCGTTTCGGTGCTGATCTTCGCCGGCACGCAGATCCTGCCGGGCGACGTCGCCCAGGCGATCCTCGGCCAGTCGGCAACGCCGGAGGCGCTGGCGAACCTGCGCGAACAGCTCGGGCTCAACGACCCGGCATGGCTGCGCTACGTGCACTGGCTGTGGGGCATCCTGCATGGCGATTTCGGCACGGCGCAGTCGAGCGGGCTCGACATTGCAAGCTCGATCGGCACCCGGCTGAAGAACACGCTTTTCCTGGCCGCGTGCGCGGCGATCGTCGCTGTGCCGCTGGCGGTCATCCTTGGGCTGATTGCAGTGCGCTACCGCAACGGCTTCGTCGACAAGCTGATCTCCGGCCTGGCCCTGGCCTCGACATCGTTCCCGGAATTCTTCATCGGCTATGTGCTGATCTTCGTGTTCGCGGTGCACTGGCAGATTTTCCCGAGCATCTCGACGGTGGATGATTCCACGCCTTTCCTCGAAAGGCTGCAGGCCGTGGTGCTGCCGGCCACGGCGCTCACCCTGGTGGTGCTCGCCCATATGATGCGCATGACGCGCGCGGCGATCCTCAATGTCATGCAGTCGGCCTATATCGAGACGGCCGAGCTCAAGGGGCTGAAACCCTTCGACATCATCCGTAAGCATGCTTTTCCGAACGCGATCGCGCCGGTCGTCAATGTCGTCATGCTCAATCTCGCCTATCTCATCGTCGGCGTCGTCGTGGTGGAGGTGATCTTCGTCTATCCGGGCATGGGACAGTATCTGGTCGACCATGTCGCCAAACGCGACGTGCCGGTGGTGCAGGCGGTCGGCCTGATCTTCGCCGCGGTCTACATCTCGCTCAACATCGTCGCGGATATCGCCGCCATCGTGGCCAATCCGCGGCTCAGGCATCCGAAGTGACGAGAGCATCCGAAATGACGGGCCGGATGCAGGACGACCAGAGGGGGAACTGAAGCGAATGGCGCTACGACAAATTCCGTTCACCGCCTGGATCGGGCTAATCCTGACCGGCTTCTTTGCGTTCTGCGCCATCTTCGCGCCCTGGGTCGCGCCGCACGGCAATGGCGAGATCGTCGGCGACGTGTGGGAGCCTATGTCGGCGGCGCATTGGCTGGGCACCGACAATCTCGGCCGCGATCTGATCTCGCGCATGATCTATGGCGCGCGCATCACCATGGAGATCGCGGTGGCGGCGACGGCGCTGTCCTTCTCGCTGGGCTCAATCCTCGGCTTCACGGCGGCTGTCTTCGGCGGCTGGTTCGACACGCTGCTGTCGCGCTTCGTCGACCTTCTGATGTCGATCCCGACGCTGATCTTCGGCCTCGTCGTGCTGTCGGTGCTGCCGACCAACACGCTGACGCTGATCTTGGTCATGGGCATCCTCGATTCCACCCGCGTCTACCGCCTGTCGCGCGCCGTCGCCGTCGACATAAACGTCATGGACTATGTCGAAGCGGCGAAGCTGCGCGGCGAAGGCAAGGCCTGGATCATCTTCCGCGAAATCCTGCCCAATGCGCTGTCGCCGTTGGTGGCGGAGCTCGGCGTGCGCTTCATCTTCGCGGTGCTCTTCCTGTCAGCGCTCTCCTTCCTCGGCCTCGGCGTGCAGCCGCCGGATTCGGACTGGGGCGGCATGGTCAAGGAAAACAAGGACGGCATCGTCTTCGGCATTCCGGCGGCGCTCATCCCGGCGGCCGCGATCGCGGTGCTGGCGATCTCGGTCAACCTCGTCGCCGACTGGGTGCTCAACCGCACGACGAGCCTGAAGGGAGGGCGCGGCTGATGGCCGACACCAAGGCAAATTCAGGCAAGCTCCTCGATATCCGCAACCTGCGCATCGAGGCGACCGTCTACCCGCCTGGCGAAGCGCCGAAGACGATCACGCTGGTCCACGACGTCTCGCTGACCTTGGAAAAGGGCAAGGTGCTCGGCCTGATCGGCGAATCCGGCGCCGGCAAATCGACCATCGGCCTGTCGTCCATGGCCTATGGCCGTGGCGGCGTGCGCATCACCGGCGGCGAGGTGATCCTTAACGGCCGCGACATCCTGAAAGCCGGCCCCAAGGGCGTGCGGGCGCTGCGCGGACGCGAAGTCTGCTATGTCGCGCAATCGGCGGCCGCCGCCTTCAATCCGGCCCATAAGCTGATCGACCAGGTGGTCGAGGCGGCCATGCTGCATGGCACCGCGACGCGCGCCGAAGCCGAGAAGCGGGCCGTCGCGCTGTTCAAGAAGCTCAGCCTGCCCAATCCCGAAACGATCGGCGAGCGCTACCCGCACCAGGTCTCCGGCGGCCAGCTGCAGCGCGTGATGACGGCGATGGCGCTCTGCTCGGAGCCGGACCTCATCGTCTTCGACGAGCCGACCACGGCGCTCGACGTGACGACACAGATCGACGTGCTGGCGGCGATCAAGGACGCCATCCGCGACACGCATGTGGCGGCCCTCTACATCACGCACGACCTTGCCGTCGTCGCCCAGGTGTCGGACGAGATCATGGTGCTACGCCATGGCCGGCTGGTGGAGTGGGGCGGCACGCGGCAGATCATCAAGGAGCCGCGCCAGGAATACACCAACGCGCTGGTCTCTGTGCATGAGATCGAGCACAAGGAACAGCCGCCCGGCACAACGCCCTTCCTGTCGGTGAAGAATGTCACCGCCGCCTATGGCGGCGGCCATGTCAAGGTGCTGAAGAACGTCTCGGTCGACATTTATCCGGGACAGACGCTGGCGGTGGTCGGCGAGAGCGGCTCCGGCAAGTCGACGCTGGCGCGCGCGATCACAGGCCTGTTGCCGCCCGAGGAGGGCACCGTCACCTTCGACGGCAGGCCACTCGCCAACAGGCTGGCCGACCGGCCGAAGGAGGACCTGCGGCAGCTGCAGATGATCTACCAGATGGCCGACGTGGCGATGAACCCTCGCCAGACGGTAGGCACCATCATCGGCCGGCCGCTGGAGTTCTATTTCGGCATGAAGGGCCGCGAGCGCGACAAGCGCGTCGCCGAGCTGCTCGACGAGATCGAGATGGGCAAGGGTTTCGTCGACCGCTACCCGGCCGAGCTTTCCGGCGGCCAGAAGCAGCGTGTCTGCATCGCGCGCTCGCTCGCCGCCAAGCCGAAGCTGATCATCTGCGACGAGGTGACATCGGCGCTCGACCCGCTGGTCGCCAACGGCATCCTGAAACTGCTGCTCAACCTGCAGCAGCACGAAAAGGTCGCGTATCTCTTCATCACCCATGACCTGGCGACGGTGAAGTCGATCGCCGATTCGATCGCTGTCATGTATCGCGGCGAGGTGGTGCGCTACGGCTCCAAGAGCAAGGTGCTGACGCCGCCTTTCGACGCCTATACGGACCTGCTGCTCTCCTCCGTGCCGGAGATGGAGATCGGCTGGCTGGAGAAGGCGATCAAGGGCCGACGCATGGAAAGCGCTGGAAATTAGCCTGCCAAAATCGACCCAAGGCACTTTTGTCATGCGGCCGCAACAGGGAAGGGGAAAGATCGCCGCGGGCGGATAGAACCCGCACCGGAATCAATCTCGAAGAAGGGGGCAGGACATGCATACGGAACTCGATCATCTCGCCGAACTCGCCGGCAAGGGCAGGATATCGCGGCGCGATTTCCTCGGCCGCGCGGCAGCGCTCGGCGCCTCGGCGGCGCTGGCGACGACGCTGGCCGGCAAGGCCTTCGCCGCGAGCCCGGTGAAGGGCGGCATCATCAAGGCCGGCCTGCAGGGCGGTGAATCGACCAACAGCCTCGACCCGGCGCTGAACCTCAGCCAGGTCACATTCAACTTCTGTAAGCAGTGGGGCGAATTCCTTGTCCGGCTGACGCCCGATGGAGGCGTCGAGAACCTGATCGCCGAGGAGATCGGCGCCTCGGCCGACGCCAAGACCTGGACGATGAAGATCCGCGACGGCGTCGAATTCCACAACGGCAAGACGGTGACGGCTGAAGATGTCGTCGCCACCCTCGAGCGCCACGCCGACGAGAAGTCGAAATCCGGCGCGCTCGGCATTTTGAAGAACATCAAGACCATCAAGGCCGACGGCAAGGACGTGGTGGTGACGCTCGGCGACGCCGACGCCGACTTCCCCTATCTGATGGCCGACTACCACCTGGTGATCCAGCCGAATGGCGGCAAGGACAACCCGAATGCCGGCGTCAGCGCCGGGCCGTACAAGGTCGCCGTCAACCAGCCCGGCGTGAAGCATGGCGGCGAGCGCTTCGCCAATTACTGGCGCGGCGACAAGGCCGGCCATGCCGACCAGATCGAGATTGTCGTGATCAACGATCCGACGGCCCGGCTCGCGGCGCTGCAGGGCGGCCAGGTGCATCTCATCAACCGCGTCGAGCCCAAGGTGGTCGATCTGGTGAAACGCATGCCGGGTGTCAGCGTCGAGAACGTGTCGGGGCGCGGCTACTACCCGTTCAACATGTTCTGCGACACCGCGCCCTTCGACAACAACGACCTCAGGATGGCGTTGAAGCTCGCCATGGACCGCGAGGAGATGCTCGACAAGATCCTGCGCGGCTATGGCTCGGTCGGCAACGACTTCCCGATCAACGAAGCCTACCCGCTTTTCTCCGCCGATATCGAGCAGCGCAAGTTCGATCCGGAAAAAGCGGCAGCCGCCTACAAGAAATCGGGCCACAGCGGCTCGATCCTGCTGCGCACCTCGGACGTCGCCTTCCCCGGCGCGGTCGACGCGGCGCAACTCTACCAGCAGTCCTGCGCCAAGGCCGGCATCAAAATAGAGATCAAGCGCGAGCCGGGCGACGGTTACTGGTCGGAGGTGTGGAACAAGCAGCCC
>NZ_RZSA01000267.1:0-7030 GCF_003998075.1 Mesorhizobium sp. M2A.F.Ca.ET.037.01.1.1
GGCTTTCGGCGATGTCGTCCGTCACCGGCTGGATGCGAACGCCGAGCCAGCCGCGCCGCGTCTCGCCATACTGGCGAAGCTGGTCGACGACGCCGGCGGCAAGCTGCGAGGGGATGGAGAAACCGATGCCGATGGAGCCGCCCGACGGCGAGATGATCGCCGTGTTGATGCCGATGACCTCGCCGGCGGCGTTGAACAGCGGACCGCCGGAATTGCCGCGGTTGATGGCGGCGTCGGTCTGGATGAAATCGTCATAGGGACCGGAATTGATGTCGCGGTTGCGCGCCGAGACGATTCCGACCGTCACCGTGCCGCCCAAGCCGAACGGATTGCCGATCGCCATCACCCAGTCGCCGACGCGCATCTTGATGGAATCGCCGAATTTCACCGCCGTCAGCTTGTGGCCCTTGGGGTCGACCTTCAGCACCGCGACGTCGGTCTTGGTGTCGGTGCCGACAAGCGTCGCCTTCAGCGTGATGCCGTCGGAGAAATTCACCTCGATATCGTCGGCATCGGCGATGACATGGTTGTTGGTCACCACGATGCCCTGCTCGGCGTCGATGACGAAGCCGGAGCCGAGCGACTGCACTTTCTGCCCGCCGCCGCCCTTGTCGCCGCCGCGGTTCTTGAAGAAATCGTCGAAGAAATCCTGGAACGGCGAGCCCTCGGGCAGTTGCGGCATCGGCACCGCGCCCGGTCCTTCCGTGCCCTTCACCGTCTGCGAGGTCGAGATGTTGACCACCGCGCCGAGCAGGCGCTCGGCGAGATCGGCGACCGAAGGCGGTCCGTCGGAGGCAACCGTCGGCGTGACGAAGGATGGAACGGCAACAATGCCGACCGCGAATGCGGTGGCGCCGGCGAAGACCATACGCCGCGCCGCGCGCAACAGGGTGTCGGATATCATCATGGCCTCCCGGTTGTTCTGAAAAGGAAGGGCGCATCCGCAAAGGCGCCCGTCCGGTTCATGTTGGCAAAAAATACGGCACGTTTGCGGCTATAGCTATCGGCGCAAGATAAATCGTCAATCGCTTGGGCACCAAGGAATATCATAAGCCGCGGACGAGCCAGACGATGCCGACGCCGACGGCGATCGCCACCAGCCCGCCGACCCGCAGCACATTTTCCGGCACCGACAGCACCTCGGCCGCGAGTTTCCGGGCCAAAGCCGGAAACCCGCCATAGACCAGCCCCTCGATCACCAGGACCAGGCCGATTGCCGCCAGAAAATCCTGCACCGCCCGCTACTGGGCGGTGCCGGGTTGGGTCGCAGGCGCGGCAGGTGCCGTCGCAGGCGCGGCCGTTGGCGCGGAAGGCGCCGGGCCGGGCTTGCTGCCCGGATCGCGGAAGTAGCGGAAGAACTCGGACTCGGGCGAGAGCACCATCGTCGTTCCGGTGTTGTCCAGCGCCGTGCCGTAGGCGTTCATCGAGCGATAGAAGTCGAAGAAGGCGGGATCGCGCTTATAGGCATCCGCGAAGGTCGCGCTGCGCTGCGCCTCGCCCTCACCACGCAGGATCTCCGATTCCTTCTGCGCCTCGGCGACGATCTCGACGACCTCGCGGTCGGCCCGCGCCCTGATGCGCTGCGCCGCCTCGTTGCCGCGCGCCCTCAGGCGCTCGGCTTCCGCCAGGCGCTCGGCCTTCATGCGGTCATAGGTCTGCTGCGAGACCTCCGCCGTCAGGTCGGTCCGGCGGATGCGCACATCCTCGATATCGAGGCCGAGCGACGTCGCGTCGGGGCGCAGCTGATCGCGCACCTCGCGCATCATGTTGCCGCGCTCCTCGGAGAGCGCGGCCTCGAAATCGCGCAAGCCGTAGACACGGCGTAGCGCCGCATCGAGACGCGTCCTCAGCCGGGCTTCGGCCAGTTCCACCTGACCGGACACAGCCGCGCGGAACGTGCGCGGATCCGAGATTCGGTAGGCGATGAAGGCATCGACCTCGTAGAACTTGCCACCCGAGACCTGGACGCGGATGTTGTCGAGGTCGAAGCGCATCACGCGCTTCTCGACCATCTGCACGCTGTCGGCGTCGAAAAAGGCGAACGGCGCCTTGAAGTAGATGCCGGGCTCGTTCTTGACGTCGATGATCTCGCCGAACCGCAGCACGATCGCCTGCTGGCCGGCATTGACCACGAACACCGAGGAATAGAGCAGGAACAGGAGGATGGCCGCGATGACGGCGATGATGGGGAGACGGTTGGCCATCACTGGTTACCTCCCGTCGCGGCGCCGAGGGGCGACGGCGGCGCTTTCGGCTGCAAAGCCGGCAGCGGCAAATAAGGCAGCACGCCCTGACCGTTGCCCGGCTCGACGACGACCTTGTTCGAGTCCTTCAGGATCCTCTCCATGGTTTCGAGATAAAGACGCTTGCGCGTGACGTCGGGCGCCTTGGCGTATTCATTGTAGACAGAGATGAAGCGCTGCGCCTCGCCTTCCGCTTCCTGAACGACCCGGTTCTTGTAGGCGGCCGCGTCTTCACGGATCTGCGCCGCTTGGCCGCGCGCCTGTCCGAGCTTCTGGTTGGAATACTGGTTGGCCTGCTCGACGAACTTGTCCTCGTCCTGCTCGGCGCGTTGCACTTCATCGAAGGCGTCGGCGACCTCGCGCGGCGGCGCCGCATCCTCGATCGAGACCGCGTTCACCTGGAGGCCGGTCTTGTAGCCGTCGAGCGTGCCCTGGATGATCTCGCGCACCGCGGTTGCGATGCCCTGGCGATCGTCGCGGAAAATATCCTGCGCCGGGCGCCGGCCGACAACTTCGCGCATCGCGCTCTCGGCGACCTGCGCCAGCATGCCGTCGGGGTCGGAGACGTCGAACAGGTAGGCTTTGGGATCCGAGACCTGATAGGCGACCGAGAACTGAACGTTGACGATGTTCTGGTCGCCGGAGAGCATCAGCCCGGAGCCGCTGCTCGCGCCACCACCGATGCTGACCAGTTGCTCGGAGATCTTGGCGGTTTCGACCGTTTCGATCGGCCACCAGTGGAAATGCAGGCCAGGCTGCGAGAGTTCAGACTTCGGCTGGCCGAAACGCAACTCGACGGCGACCTCGTCGGGCTGCACGGTATAGATCGCCTTGAAGGCCCACAGCACGATGAGCGCCAGAGCGATGAGCCCGAGCACCGCCGGGCTGGCGCCGCCGCCGCCCGGAAGCGCGCGCCGCAGCCTGTCCTGGCCACGGCGGATGATGTCCTCGAGATCGGGCGGGGAACCCTGCGGTCCGCTTGGCCCTTTCGGCCCCTGCCCCCAGGGTCCCTGATTGCCGCCGCCGCCCCATGGGCCGCCGCCGCCACTCTTGTCGTTCCAGGGCATGAATGTCCTTTCGCTTCGGTTCCCTCAGGCCTTGCGGCGCAATCCTAACGCATGACCGGGAAAACCCATATCGGTTTTCGAAAAGGAATCGTGCGCCAAAATCAAGGTATTACGGCGGCCTCTTGTGCGTCCGGTTGGACGCGGGCCGCTGCAACACCGTTCTTCTATAGGGACGCGTCGATCCGCTTTCAACGCGATGGGCCATCGTCCCCATGCGATTTGGATCGGTCGCGACCCTTTGTCGTCATCAACGATCGTCGCGTCGGCGCTCGTAAACCGTATAACGCGTGGCGTGGCTGTCTTTCTCGCCGGCGGGAAAATCCTCGGCGCTGACGACTTGCCAGATGCTCGGGTCGATCGGCGGAAAATGCGCGTCGCCATCGACGCTGGCCAGCACATGCGTCACGTGCAGCCGGTCGGCAACCGGCAAGGCCTGGGCATAGATCTCGCCGCCACCGACCACGCAGATCTCCTCCGCTCCCGCCATGCAGCGGCCGCGCACCCTGGCCAGCGCGATCGCGTCATCCAGCGAGTGGGCCACTTCGATGCCTTCGGCGCGCCAGGCCTTGTCGCGCGTCACCACGATGTTGAGCCGGCCGGGCAGCGGCCGGCCGATGCCTTCATAGGTCTTGCGGCCCATGATGATCGGCTTGCCCATCGTATCGGCCTTGAAGCGCTTGAGATCGGTGGAAAGCCGCCACGGCAGGCCGCCCTCGCGGCCGATCACGCCGTTTTCGGCGATGGCGACATAGATCGCGATATCCATCAGCCGCCGTTCCCGCCATTGTCGGACGGCTCGAGCAGCAGGATGTCGATGTCGCGCTCGGGATAAAAATCTTTCGCGGTGATCTCGAATGTCGTCGGTCCGACCTTTTTGACATTGTCGCCGCAGAAGGAGACGAGGTTTTTGGGGCTGCCCTTGTCGATCGTCAGCTTGAAATTGCCGATGGTGCCGGAGGCCCAGTTGCCCCCCGTGGTGAGGACGTAGGCGATCCGGCTCTCGTAATATTTTGGATAACCGTCCGGATTCGCCTTGGCCGCCTTGCGCACCACGTTCTCGAACGTCTGATCCATGCAGTAGCGGGTCTTGTAAGTCTCGTATTGCGGGCTCTGGAACTGGCCATCGGAGAAGAAGCTGACCGAGGAGGTGCCGCCGACGCTTGGCTTATAGCGATGCGAGACATGAACTTCCTTGTTGGCCGGGAAGGTCGAACGCCACCAATAGGTCGAGCGCAATTGCCAGAAGGGCACATAGGCGGTCTGCATGCCCGAACCGTCATCGGCCGTATCCTCGATGATGATGCCGCGGTCTTCCCAGTCCTTGGTGACAGCCTTGGGCAGTTTCGCCAGCGCCGCCTTGGCAGCATCGCCGAACGGATAGAGCGGCACGCTCTGGGCCTTGAGGTCGGCAGTGATGTCGATGCCCAGTGCAAACGCCCGTTGCTCAAGCTGAGGCTTCGCGTCGACGCCGTCAATCGTCACCTCGAAGCCGAGGAAATTGTCGCTCTGCGCCTCCGGGAGCGCCGGCATCTCGTTGCGATCGCCCTCGATGTCGGGCATCGGGAACGCCACGATGGAGCTGACATCCTTGTCGGTGTTGTTGCGGAAGACATAGTCGACCGTCACCTTCTCCGGCGAGATGAAAAGGTCCTCGCTTTGCATGGCGACGGCATCGCTGCGCGACAGGATCAGGCCGCCGGTGCCGAGTTCGGCGACGGAATCGTTGGCGAGGGCCGGAGCGGCCATGATCGCCAGCGCCGCGGTCAGTATGGTGCGTAACATCGACCCCTCCTCTGTGCCGCTATACCGGGACCAGCCGGATGCGCTCTTCCATCTACCCGTTTCAAGATAGCGTTTCAAAGCCCTTCGTCACCGGATACGGGTACTTCTGGACACCGAGCCGCCGATCAGGCAGGAGATCGCCATGCGCAAGCTTCTCGTCATCGGCATCGGCGCCGGTAATCCCGATCACATGACGGTCCAGGCCATCAACGGCCTGAACCGCGCCGACGTGCTGTTCATCCCCGACAAGGGGGCGAAGAAGAACGATCTCGCCGATCTGCGCCGGCAGATCTGCGACCGCTTCGTCACCAACCCTAAATCGCGCCGCGTCGAATTCGAGGTGCCGGTCAGGGCCGAGCCGACATCGTCCTACCGGACAACCGTCGACGACTGGCACGAGGCGATCGCCGAAATCTACGAGACCCTGATCCGCCACGAGCTTGCCGAAGACGGTTGCGGCGCCTTCCTGATCTGGGGCGACCCGTCGCTTTATGACAGCGCGCTGCGCATCCTCGAGCGCGTCCGCCTGAGGGGCAATGTGGGTTTCGAGCTCGAAGTCATCCCCGGCATCACTGCGATCCAGGCGCTGGCCGCCGCCCACGCGACCGCGCTCAACCGCATCGGCGATTCGATCCTGGTGACCACCGGCCGCCGGCTGACCGAAGAAGGCCTGCCGGCCAATGCCGGCTCGACCATAGTCATGCTCGACGGCAAATGCGCCTTCAACACGCTGGCCGACAAGGATGTCTTCATCCAGTGGGGCGCCTATCTCGGCACGCCGGATGAGATCGTCATCTCCGGACGCCTAGGCGATGTCGGTGCCAAGATCGAGAAGGTCCGCGAGGAAGCCCGCCGGAAAAAGGGCTGGATCATGGACACTTATCTGCTGAGGAAATCAGGGGAGTAAGGGAGTAGGGCAGTAAGGCAATAGGGGCGCGCACATCGCATGCGCAAGCACTCCGGGACGTCACACCCTACTGCCCTACTGCCCTACTGCCCTACTGCCCTACTGCCCTACTGCCCTACTGCCCTACTGCCCTACTGCCCTACTGCCCTACTGCCCTACTGCCCTTCATCCGGCATCGATCTCCGCCTGCAGCGCCTGCATATGGACGGCCGCGGCCGATGACGCGGCCCGCTCTATGGCCCGGAAACGGCTGACGACCGCCAAACCCACCGATGTCAATTGCGCGCCGCCGCCCTTCTTGCCGCCGGTTTGCGCGGCGACCAGCGGCTTGCCGAACACGCGGTTCATGTCCTCGACCAGATCCCACGCATGCTTGTAGGACATCTCCATGCCGCGCGCCGCGGCCGAGATCGATCCGAAGGCGGCGATCTGCTCCAAAAGCTCAATCTTGCCGGGGCCGATCCGGCCGTCGGGGTCGAGATTTATCCGCAGGCTCAACGATGGCATGCCCTGTCCTCCGCGGTCATGCCGAGACTACCCTCTCCGCCGCCAGATCGCTATTCCAAATCAACATAGCGATTTGGCCCTTCGTCAACCATCCGCCTCAACCGGCAGGCCCGCCCCGGTCGTCGCGCTGTCGAAGCTCACCGTCTTGATCACCGCGAAGACCTGCTGGCCGAGCGCCAGACGAAGGGTGTGTTTGGACTGTTCGGTGATCCGAGCCAGCACGATCGCGCCATTGCAGTCGATGGCGATTTCCACGGTCGGCCCGATGCCCGGCCTGACAGCGGTGATCGTTCCCGCCAGAATGTTGAGCGCGCTGAGACCTGCCGGCCGCTCGGTCGCGATCATGACGTCGCGGGCGCGGATGCGAATGCGCACCGGAGCGCCCGCTGCCATCGCCAGTTTCGGCACCCGGATTTCGCCGGCCGGTGAGCCCAGCACCGTCATGCCGAACGCCTCGTCGTGGCGCAGTACCTTGGTGTCGAGCACCGCCCCGCCTTCGCCGCGTTCCTCCGCCGGCAACAGGT
>NZ_RZSA01000268.1:0-7006 GCF_003998075.1 Mesorhizobium sp. M2A.F.Ca.ET.037.01.1.1
GGCCGTGAAAAGTCGATCAAGGCGCTGGAAGAGGTGATGGGTCAGGAGAAGCAGATCCTGCTCGCCACCCAGATGAATGCAGCCGACGACGATCCTGAGCCCGATGCGATTTTCGACATCGGCACGCTCGCCAATGTGCTGCAGCTCCTGAAGCTGCCCGACGGCACCGTGAAGGTTCTGGTCGAGGGCGCCTCGCGCGCCAAGATCGTCTCGTTCACCGACCGCGCCGATTTCCATGAGGCCCGCGCCACCGCGCTCGCCGAGCCGGAAGAGGAAGAGGTCGAAATCGAGGCGCTTGCCCGCTCGGTCGTCACCGACTTCGAGAATTACGTCAAGCTGAACAAGAAGATCTCGCCCGAAGTGGTGGGTGCGGCCAGCCAGATCGACGACTATTCCAAGCTCGCCGACACGGTCGCCTCGCATCTCGCCATCAAGATCCCTGAGAAGCAGGAGATGCTCGCGACGCTTTCCGTGAAGGAGCGTCTGGAGAAGGCGATGGGCTTCATGGAAGCCGAGATATCCGTGCTCCAGGTGGAGAAGCGCATCCGCTCGCGCGTCAAGCGCCAGATGGAGAAGACGCAGCGCGAGTACTACCTCAACGAGCAGATGAAGGCGATCCAGAAGGAGCTCGGCGAGGGCGAGGACGGCCGCGACGAGGCCGCCGAGATCGAGGCGCGCATCAAGAAGACCAAACTCTCCAAGGAGGCCCGCGAGAAGGCGGAAGCTGAATTGAAGAAGCTGCGGTCGATGTCGCCGATGTCGGCTGAATCGACGGTGGTGCGCAATTATCTCGACTGGCTGCTGTCGATCCCGTGGGGCAAGAACTCCAAGGTCAAGCAGGACCTCAATTATGCGCAGGACGTGCTCGACGCCGATCATTTCGGCCTCGACAAGGTCAAGGAGCGCATCGTCGAGTATCTTGCCGTGCAGAGCCGGCAGAAGAAGCTGAAGGGGCCGATCCTGTGCCTCGTCGGACCGCCCGGCGTCGGCAAGACCTCGCTCGGCAAGTCGATCGCCAAGGCGACGGGACGCGAGTTCATCCGCATGGCGCTCGGCGGCGTGCGTGACGAGGCCGAGATCCGCGGTCACCGGCGGACCTATATCGGCTCGATGCCCGGCAAGGTCATCCAGTCGATGAAGAAGGCCAAGAAGTCCAACCCGCTCTTCCTGCTCGACGAGATCGACAAGATGGGCCAGGACTTCCGCGGCGATCCGTCATCGGCCCTGCTCGAGGTGCTCGATCCGGAGCAGAACTCGACGTTCATGGACCATTACCTCGAGGTCGAATACGACCTGTCGAGCGTGATGTTCGTGACGACGGCGAACACGCTGAACATCCCTGCGCCCCTGATGGACCGCATGGAGATCATCCGCATCGCCGGTTACACCGAGGACGAGAAGATCGAGATCGCCAAGCGTCACCTGATGCCAAAGGTGATCCGTGATCATGCCCTGCAGCCGAACGAATTCTCGGTCGGCGAGGATGCGATCCGCGGCATCATCCAGACCTACACGCGGGAAGCCGGCGTGCGCAGCCTGGAGCGCGAGCTGATGAAGCTCGGGCGCAAGGCGGTGACCGAGATCCTGCGGACGAAGAAGAAGACGGTGAAGATCACTGCGGAAAACCTCGCCGATTATCTTGGCGTTCCGCGCTTCCGCTTCGGTCAGGTCGAGGCCGACGATCAGGTCGGCGTGGTCACGGGTCTTGCCTGGACGGAAGTCGGCGGCGAGTTGTTGACGATCGAAGGCGTCATGATGCCCGGCAAGGGCCGCATGACGGTGACGGGCAATCTGCGCGACGTGATGAAGGAATCGATCTCGGCGGCGGCTTCCTATGTCCGCTCCAGGGCGCTCGATTTCGGCATCGAGCCACCGCTGTTCGACAAGCGCGACATCCATGTCCACTTGCCGGAAGGCGCTACCCCGAAGGACGGCCCGTCCGCCGGTGCCGCGATGGCCACGGCCATCGTGTCAGTGCTGACGGGTATCCCGGTCCGGGCCGATGTGGCGATGACCGGCGAGATCACGCTGCGTGGCCGCATCCTGCCGATCGGAGGCCTCAAGGAGAAGCTGCTCGCGGCATTGCGCGGCGGCATCAAGAAGGTCCTGATCCCGGAAGAGAACGTCAAGGATTTGGCGGATATTCCGGACAATGTGAAGAACGGCATGGAGATCGTTCCGGTCTCGCGGGTCGGCGAGGTGCTCGCGCACGCGCTCACCCGGATGCCGGAGCCGATCGAGTGGGTCGAGCCGGTTAATGCGCCGGCTCCGGTCGACACCGGCGACGATGCCGGAAAGTCGCTCGCGCACTAACAAAAGTTAAAGTTGCAGTGCACAAAGAGAGAGCCGGGCCTTGAGCCCGGCTTTTTCATGTGAAAAAGCCATGAAAAAATGGAAAAAAGCCCGGAATTCCGCGGTTTTTGGGCTTGGGTTCCGGATCGCTTCTTTCTAAAGTCCGTTTCCTGCCGGATGAGTCGTAAGTTCCGGTTTTCTCATGGAAGGGAATTTTGATGAACAAGAACGAACTGGTGTCCGCTGTCGCCGACTCCGCAAGCATTTCGAAGGCTGATGCGCAGTCGGCCGTCGATGCGGTGTTCTCCGTGATCACTGGCGAACTGAAGAAGGGCGGCGATGTCCGGCTTGTCGGCTTCGGAAATTTCACCGTGTCAAAACGTGCTGCTTCGACCGGCCGCAACCCGCAGACCGGCGCGGAAGTGAAGATTCCGGCGCGCACCGTGCCGAAGTTCTCGGCCGGCAAGGGCCTCAAGGACGCGGTCAACTAAGACCTTTTTCTTTAAGAGCAGAAAAGCCGGGCTTGCCCGGCTTTTCTTTTTTCAGGTGACAGGCAACCGGCTCAGGCCGTCGGCGCGTCGGCGCGCATCAGGCCTTGCTGCTTCAAATCCGCCCAGAGTGCGGCCGGTATCTTGGTGTCGAGCAGCGCGCGGTTGCTTTCGACCTCCGACGGCCGCTGGCCACCGGGGATCACCGACATCACCGACGGATGCTGCAGCGGGAATTGCAGCGCCGCCTCGATCAGGCGCACATTGTGGCGCTTGCAGACGGCCTCGATACGCGCCACGCGATCGAGGATCTCCTTCGGCGCCTCGCTGTAGTTGTAGAAGGCGCCAGGCTTCGGCCCGGTCGCCAGTACACCGGAATTGTAGGGGCCGCCCAGCACGATGCCGATGCCGCGCTTCTGGCAAAGCGGCAGGAAGGACTGCAGCGCTTCCTGTTCGAGCAACGTATAGCGGCCGGCGAGCAGGAACAGGTCGAAATCGCCGCGCTCGGCCAGCGTCTGCGCGACCTGCCACTCATTGATGCCGCCGCCGAAGGCCTTGATCACACCCTGGTCGCGGAGCGAAAGCAACCCGTAATAGCCGGACGACATGAACTCCGCGATGCGGGCATCCGAGGCTTCCTTGCTGCCATGGGTGAAGATGTCGACGTCGTGGACGAAGAGGATGTCGATGCGGTCGACGCCAAGGCGCTCCAGCGAGGCCTCGAAGGAGCGCATGACGCCGTCATAGGAGTAGTCGTAGACTTCCCGGCGCGACGGCGTCTCGAAGAACTTGCCGATGCCGGTGCGCTGGTCAGGCGGGGCGACGCGCATGAGGCGGCCGACCTTGCTCGACAGCACATAGTCGTCGCGCTTCCTGCCGCGCAGGAACGGGTTGAGGCGGGTTTCCGACAGGCCGAGGCCGTAAAGCGGCGCCGTATCGAAGTAGCGGCAGCCAGCCTTCCATGCCGCCTCCAGGGTGGCATTGGCGTCCTCGTCGGAGATGGCGCGGTAGAGATTGCCGAGCGGCGCGGTGCCGAAGCCAAGTTCGGTGAAGGTGATGCCGCCATTGCCGATGCGGTCGAAGTGCCGTGTCTTCATGTCTGACGATGTCCCGGAGCGATTTGTCTGACATGACACTATCACGCCGGTGGCCCAGCAAAAGTGCCGAGGCTCGTTGGACAGCGATTTTCGCAATGGTAGCATGAACAAAAACAAGCCTTTCGCGGCCAGCGAGCCGCCGAATCTATAGAGACGCGCGACATCGCGCAGACAGGTGAGCCATTCCATGAGCAAAGCCGGATCCGGCATGTTCGCGACAGCGCTGGACGAGCTTGGCGCGGTGCTGGCGCGCACGGATGAAGCCAGGATCGACGCAGCCTGCGCCATGCTGGCCGGCGCCCGCAGGATCGCCGTCTATGGTTGCGGCCGCGAGGCGCTGCAGGTGAAGGGTTTTGCCATGCGGCTCTATCATCTCGGCCTGCCGGTTTCGGTGGTCGGCGACATGACCACGCCGCCGCTCGGGCAGGAGGACCTCTTCCTGGCGAGTTCAGGGCCGGGCGAGACCACCACGGTGCTGACCTTGATGCGGGTTGCCCGCGATGCCGGCGCGAAGGTGCTGCTTCTGACGGCCGAACCGGCGGGCAGCGCGGCGAAACTCGCCGATTTCACGCTGGTCATTTCCGCCCAGACCATGGCCAGCGACCAGGGCGCGGCAAGAAGCTCGGTGCTGCCGATGGGCTCGCTGTTCGAAGGCGCGCTGTTCCTGTTGTTCGAGATCATGGTGCTGAAGCTCCAGGCGCTGACCAACGCGACGCCGGAAGCCATGCGCGCCAGGCACACCAATATGGAGTAGGAGATGCGCTACGAGCTGATGCTGCCGCACCAGATCCGCAAGGCGATCGAGGAGAATTGGCCGGTCGTGCTGCCGCTCGGCGTGCTCGAATATCACGGCGAGCACATGGCGGTCGGCATGGACACGCTGGCCGTCATCAAGACGGTGGAGCTGATCGAGAAGGAGAGGGACCTCGTCATCCTGCCGCCCTTCTATTACGGCGCGGCAAGCTATGCGGTGGCGGCGCCGGAAGGCAGCGGCTCGGTGCAGGTCGGCGGTCCGGTGCTTTCGCCTTTCGCGGAGGAATTGTTCTATGGGCTATTGCGCATCGGCTTCCGCAACATCCACGCCATCATCCACCACCAGACCGAGAATTTCGTGGCCGGCATGCCGACCGACCTCGCCTTCAAGACTGCCGGCCGCCAGGCGATCTTCCGCTTCCTGGAAAAGGAGCGCGGCGAGGGCTGGTGGGGGTCGAACAGCATGGCCGATTACTATGCCGGCCATGCCCAAGGCGAGAACGTCTTCAACTGGGTGCAGGTGCATCCGCTGATGCCGGCCGCGATGAACGGCAAATACCCGTTCGACCATGCCGGCAAAGGCGAAACCTCGCTGATGCTGGCGCTATGCCCCGAGGCCGTGGACGAGAAGCATTTGGCCGACAACACCGGCTGGTACACGAAAGACGCGGCGGAGGCCTCGGCAGGCCTCGGCAAGATCGGCGTCGCCATGATCCTTGATCATTTGAGGTCCATCCTGGTGCGATAGGTGCGGTTCTTCCTTCTCCCCTTGTGGGAGAAGGTGGATGGGCGCGCAGCGCCGAGACGGATGAGGGGTGTTCCAGCGGAGTGAGACGTCGGCGTTCCCTGGAACACCCCTCATCCGGCCGCTGCGCGGCCACCTTCCCCCACAAGGGGGGAAGGAAAGGTCCAGCTACTTCACCGAGCCGGCCGTCATGCCCATGATAAGGTAGCGCTCGAGCGCGATGCCGATGATCGCCAGCGGCGCGATCGCCGCCGTTGCAAGTGCGGCCATCGACCACCAGTTGATGCCTTGCGAGCCGGTCTGGCTCGCCACCATGACGGGGATGGTCTTGGCGTCGGTCGAGGTCAAAAGCGCGGCGAAGAAATACTCGTTCCAGCACAGCACCATCGCCAGGATGAAGGCGGCGACCATGCCGGGCAGGGCGATCGGCATGACGATGCGGAAGAAGGCGCCCCAGATCGACAGCCCGTCAACCAAAGCCGCTTCCTCCAATTCGACGGGAATGGAGTTGAACTGGTCGCGCATGATCCAGATCACGATCGGCAGCACCATCAGCGTGTAGAGCAGCACGAGCCCGATGCGCGTGTCGAGGAGGGCGACTTCGCGATAGAGCACAAGGAAAGGGAGCGCCAGCACGACCGGCGGCAGGATCAGCTGCGACAGGAAGAAGAAGGAGATGTCCTCGTTCCTGAACCAGGCGAATTTGTAGCGGTAACGGACAAGGCCATAGGCGGCGAGGCTGCCGATGATGATGGCGAGAGCCGACGCGCCGACCGAGGTGATGACCGAGTTCATGAAGCGCTTGAAGAATTCGTCGCGCACGGTCGACGTCTGGAATATCGAATCCGGCGACAGGCCGAGCGAGCGCCAGCCCTTCCAGTCGGGCGTGAAGTCGACGAAGGGAATGAGATGGCCTTGCGTGACGTCGACCGCCGATTTGAACGAGGTGGTGATCGTCCAGTAGATCGGGAACAGGCACACGAATGCCCAGAAGACGAGCGCGCCATAGATGAAGACGCGGCTGGTGATGAAGGCCGCTGGCGAGCGGATTTCGGAAACGGTGTAGTCGGTGGTCTGGACGCTCATGATGCCGCTCAGTTGACGTTGCGCACGAAGCGACTGGCGACTTTCAGCAGCCAGGTCACGAACACGACGATGATGATCAGATAGGCCATGGCGAGCATTGTGCCGTAGCCGACATTCGACCGGTCGCGATATTCGCGGTAGATGAAGCTCGATACGGAATCGGTAGCGCCGCCGGGGCCGCCCGAGGTCAGCGTGATGATGATGTCGGCGAGCTTCAGCTTGAAGATGATGCGCAGGATGACGGCCGTCACCGACACTGGCAGCATGAGCGGAAAGGTAACCTGCCAGAAGGTCTGCCACGCGGTCGCGCCGTCGACGCGGGCGGCTTCAAGCACCTCGCGCGACATCGCCTGCAGGCCGGCAAGCAGCATGATCATCATGAACGGGATGAAGGTCCAGGCGTCGAGCATCATGATCGAGATGCGGGCTGTGATCGGATCGGAGAAGAAGGCGGGATTGTCCCAGCCGAGATGGCGCGCCAGCGTCGCCGCCGGGCCGAAGCGGTATTCCATCAGCGATTTGCCGACCATCCAGGACACCGCGAC